>JBDRBQ010000020.1:0-3856 GCA_043822625.1 Candidatus Omnitrophota bacterium
TTTGGTTCATTCGCATTTAGTGTAAGAATCTTGGGTTTAATAATCCGCAATGTTGATGAATTTTAAGCAAAAAGTATTCAACATCTCTATATCCATAAGCCATTCGCTTAAGCCGTTTGATTTTGTTATTAAAACCTTCAGATATAGCCGAACTGATTTTCTTTCTAAACCAGTTGAGGATAAATTGGGTCTTATCTCTAAAGCTTTCGGCTATCGTCTTGAAGATTTCAAGTCCGCTTAATAGTGCCTGTTGAATCCATGCCTCTAAACATACTCGAGCAGTTTCTTCATTACTTTGCATATAAACTTCCTGAAAACTGTCTTTAAGCAACATGGCTTTATAAATCGGCTCGTTAATTTCGCACAAACGTTTCAAATGCCACGCCTGTTTCTCCGTTAGATTAGCTTTATTTTTTAATAAAATAAACCGCTGACGGCAATTCATCATTTCAATTAGATCATCCTGCTTGGCAAATCGCGCTTTCCGTAATTCCTGCCGCCGTACTGTATCTACGGCCATATTCAACTTTTGAATTACATGAAATTTGTCGCATACAATTAACGCCTTCACCGCATACCGGCTAGTTGAACTGATATATGTCCTCGCTCCGTCTAACGCAACGGATTTAATCTTTTCGCAATTTTCCCGGCCAATTCCTTCGTAATACTTATCTAAAACTTCTGCCTTACGCCCTTGACCATTCCAGATAACTTTCTTAATGTCCGTATCAATTACGTTTGTTAAATAACGGTGACGCTTTTTGTAGCTTACTTCATCTACGCTAATATTTACCGCCGCCGGTGGAGGAACTAATCTCCGAGCAAATAGTTCTTCCAGTATCTCTCGGTCTATCCGATAAACTTTCTCGTCATCTAAACCTAAATACCATCCCGCCTCTACATTCGTCGTAATCGCTGTAAGCCGATAAACTTCTATGGCCAGCCTTGTCGTTACTCGCGCGCGAGGCTTAAGCCAAACAACAGATTCCACGTGAATTCGTCCATCTACAGGACACATCCGTCGGCGCTTGACTACATGCAGATAAACCCGCTTATCAATCATCCTGCGGTCTTCAACCATAACCTCGATTATTCCGCGTGCAGGCCCATTATGAATATCCCCACACTTTGAACACACAAACGGTTTGCGCTTATATGGTTCTACGCGAATATGAATCTCTTCTTTTGCTTCTGATAAAATCTCGGTTATCTTATATTCTGGTAGACATAGAGTCTTTGTGATACTATATTCTCGCATCGATTGCCTCCTGATAGTTTTTTTGTCTCAAACAAATTCTATCAGTTTTTCATTGGCAATCGATGTTTTTTTATTTCCCCTTACGTATCAAGCTCTTACAGTAATTCCTTTACACTTTAAACGAATGAACCAAAAATATGCCTTAAAGAGGTTTCTTAACAACCATATAATATCACAAAAAACGTAGTGTCTGTAATTTGATAACGGAGGAAGAAAAGCGAAAAACCAGTATTTGCCGGAATTAATGTGTCTGTTCCATTTAATCATGAAACAGTTTCAAAAATTTTCCTAACCAGGTTTTTTCTTGCGTAAAACGCGCGTGTTATCGGGCGTCTTTTTTTCGTTTTGGGATTTATTCCTCCGGTACCTTTTGTTCTTGCCTGTATCCATTTGCCGTCTTTTCCGGTCAAACTTTCAAAACCATGGTTAATCAACTTTTCTCGTATGAAATCATAATCGGTTTTTATTTCCTTGATTAATGCATCATCTTCGGCAAAATCCAAACTGGTGACTTTTAATATTTCAGCATTCTTAGAATTTTTACCGTGCCACATTACAGCGCAAAAAACCGAAAATCTCAAATAAACCAAAGTTGAAATTGCGGATATGTTTCGGAATCATAAAAATCCAGGTATTTATCATCGTTCCATACTAACTCTGTAAAATTTTCGCAATCCTCATTATATCCTTTACACATAACTAAAACTTTTTTAAACGGATTAAATCTTAAGATTATTTTTGCTAAAAATGGGCTAATCGTAATTTCTGTATTTTTCATGTTAATCGATAACAACCTTTTTCTATAAATTCCAAATAGCCTTTATCTCTTAAAACCTGCAATTGCTGACGGATTTTATCTTTGATATGTTTGTTTTCAGGATGTTTTTTGCTTAACATTTTTTCAAAAACATAAACTTCTTTTAGATTAAATTCTTTAGTCCCTATTTTTTCAACACAATTCATAACATCCAAAAGCCAACCCTTTGCGTGTATTTCTTTTTCTTCTCTTAGAAAAAGAGTTTTTTGCCAATTCGCGACTACATTTTTCCTTAATTCAATTTGGCGATTCTTTATGAAATATATTCTTCCCGTTTTCGGAATACTTTGTAATAAAATATTACAGCCAACCCAACCGGCACGCCTTGCTGTTTGAGATAATGCTTTGCGTTTTTCAATAATATCCGGAATGAAAAAATGTTTTGGAATAACAAGAAAATTAAAAACAGAAAAATCGCGCAAATCATAATTGAGCAAAAAAAAGTTTGGGATATTTGTGCTTTGCAACCGTTCAATCATCGTTCGATAAGCACCATCAACTATTTTTATGCCAAGAGAATCTTTCTTGCTCTTTAATTCATAATCCTCTTTACAATTTGAACAAAAAAAATCAGTGACAGGCTTATTATTCTCGTACTTATCAATATCAGAATGACCGCAATTCGGACAATAAACCTGATTTTTAACCCAATTTTCGGTTATAACTCTAATCTTTTGAGATGAATTTGTATAGCCTTTGGCTAATTTGCTATCAAGAAATAAATTCATAAGACTTTAAACTGGGTATTCCTTCCTTGCCATTTATTATTTTAATTCGGGCAGACACCTACCTGCGGCAGGCATCTGCCCCTACATTTTAATACAGTTAATCCAGATTTTCCTACCGTACAATAGCAGCGATTATTATGCCCTTCCATATATTCGCGACAAAGGCGTTAATCAGCCAGTAGATTATTACTACCGGAGCGATAGTGGTAAACATAGCCATCGAACCTATTCCCGGCAATGCGCCGACTATCCACACAATTAAGCCAAATAATAAACCTTTGGCGAAAACTCCCCTGCCGGGCAGTCCTTTACGGATTATGTTGTAAGCCATGGCCAATAAAAACGCGAATACAAGTGTCGAAACATTCATCAACACAAAAGGAATTTCTTCACCTAATTTCCAGATATTTACCGGTTCTATCCTGTATACCCAATTAAATAACCAGCCGCAGGTCAACCATCCCCACGCCATTTCCAGAATACCTACTACAAGCGCGGCAAGGAGCATTTTACCTATTTTCACTTTACTTTCCCCCCTTCTTTTTTTTCTGAAACGCCGAGATTACTTTTATCCTCGCCGGCAGTTTCAGGTAATCTATAATCAATTTTCCGCTTAGGTGATCTATTTCGTGCTGAAGCGCCCGGGCTAAAAATCCTTCGGCGATAATTCTGATAGGTTTGCCTTCGATATTGAGAGCTTCGACCGTGACTTTTTGCGCCCGTTTAACCTTGACTCCGATGCCGGGGATACTCAGACACCCTTCTTCCATTTCAAAAGTGCCTTCTTTTTTAGTTATTTTAGGGTTGATTATATAAATAGGGCCGTATCCGTCGCTTAAGTCTATAACTGACATTTGCTTGTCTATACCGGCCTGATTAGCGGCTAACCCGACGCCTTTATAAATGTGCATCAGGTTAAACATTTTTTTTAAGGTTTCTTCTTCTTCACGGGTTACTTTTTCCACGAGGTTGAGTTGTTTTCTTAAAATTTTATCGGGATATATGGTTAAATCCAGGTCTTTCATTTTATTTTCCTAATCTTTATTTTAGACT
>JBDRBQ010000021.1:0-12576 GCA_043822625.1 Candidatus Omnitrophota bacterium
ATATCTTTAAAAAACAAAAAAAAGCAGGATTTACTTACATTCCTGCTTAATACAGCACTCCAATTTTTAACTTACTTACCATTTATTATAAACTATGGAAATAAAGATACGGTGGGGTTATTCAAAACAAAAGAAGGGATAAAAAAAAATTTATTTAAAATTTCTTCTTTCTCCCTCTTTCTATTCTTTTTCTTTCCGAAGGCTTTAAATATTGCTGCCGGTCTCTGTATTCCCTCACAATACCTTCTCTTTTACACTGCATTTTGAAATTCCTGAACATCTTTTCGAAATCTTCTTTTCTATTTATAAAAACTCTTGCCATAATATCATCTCTTTTCTAATCAACTTTGATTGTCTAACAACAAAATAATTCTTATTATAATAATATTAAGCTGTCTATTTTCTTTTTATAATTAAACCTTTTCGTACGCAGGGCTAAAAAATACTTTAGCATGTTATGGCAGGCAATTATGTTCACAAGAGCGAAAATAATCTATAATGCTCTCGTGTATTTAAAAAGCAGGCCCAGTTAAAATACCGGGCCTCTTTTGGTTGCTCGTTAAAATTATATTTTAACTACATTTACGGCTTGTTCACCTTTAGGACCATTCTGAATTTCAAATTCAACATCCTGCCCTTCTTCTAAAGACTTATATCCGTCATCTTTAATTGCGCTATAATGCACAAAAACGTCTTTTCCGTCTTCATAAGAAATAAAGCCATAACCTTTTTGATTGTTAAACCACTTAACTTTCCCTTTCGCCATTACTTACTACCCCCTTCCATAAAACTATATAGTAAACAAGGGCAGAAACAAAAAAACCGCAAGGATAGCGTCTCTCTTCACCTTGCAGTTCAAGATTTCTACTCCTTTATCTACTTCGGAATATACAATACATTAAAATAGTACTTTTGTCAAATAAAATCTTTTTACTTTTTTTCCGCCCGATTTTAGCTTATTTTATCGACATAGGCTTCAATTTCAAATTTTGCGCGGCAACCGTTCCGGCTTATGCAATGGATTTGCCCGAAAATTACGCGTTTCGGGTTTAAAAATGTCTGAATCCTTTTACGGCAAGTTTTTTTTCGGCACCCGATTTAAGAACAATAGCAAATTTTTTCCTGTCTGCCGTAATCCTGCCTATTTCATGCACCTTTATTTTTTTATCTTTTTTTAGTTTCGCGGCAGTTTTAGCATCGGCGGTAAACAACAGCTCAAAATCTTCTCCTTCATAAAGCGTGTCTTCGATACTTTTAGCCGAAGGAGAAATCGGCAAAAGTTCCTCCCGTAAAATAGCCCCTTTTTTGCTCGCTTCAGTAATCTGACGCAGATCCCGCGCCAATCCGTCCGAAATATCAATCATGGCGTTTATCTTATACTTGTTTACAAGATACATCGATTCTTTAACTCGCGGCATAAAAACCATATGCTTTCCCGCGCCGGAACCGCCCAACAAACCGGTTACAAAAATAATATCGCCCGCCTGCGCGCCTGAGCGCAAAACTAACTGTTTCTTTTTCACAACCCCTATTATGGCGATGCTTACCGTCAATTTATCAGATTTCGAGAAATCGCCTCCGATTATATTTACGCCGAACTTTTTTGCCAATTTATTCATGCCCGAAAAAACACTAAGCACGTCCGCTTTATTAAAATCAGGGTTTACTCCCATATTAACCACGATATATTTAGACACTCCCCCCATCGCGGCAATATCACTTATATTGCAGGCCAGCGCCTTATGCCCTATTTTAAAAAAAATGTTTTTATCGGACTTTATTTTAAAATGAACGTCTTCGACTATCATGTCACTCGCGAAAAGAAGATATTCATTTTTGTTATATTTTATAACTGCCGCATCATCCCCTATCGAACAAACTACGGAGCTGTCGCTTTTAAACTTTTTCTTTAATATATCTATAAAACCAAATTCGCCTATGTCTTTTAATTTCATATTATTACTCAATAATTAACCCTTAAAAAATCACACATCAACATGACATCTCACCATCGCATTTTGCTTTTTGATTTTTGATTTTCGTCGCAAACGGCGGTTTTATTATACCTTTTTCGGTAATTATAGCGGTTATCAATTCGTTCGGGGTTACGTCGAAAGCGGGACTGTACACTTTAACATTTTTAGGGGCCACAAACTTTCCCGTTAATTTTACCACCTCATTTTTATCCCGCTCTTCAATAGGAATTTCCCTGCCGCTCTTTATTTTAAAATCAATAGTAGAAACCGGCGCCGCGACATAAAAAGGCACTTTATGATAATGAGCTAAAACAGCCAGATTATATGTGCCGATTTTATTGGCTGTATCTCCGTTTAAAGCCACCCGGTCCGCGCCTACAAAAATTTTTTTAACCCTGCCTTCTCTCATTAAAACCGCCGCGGTAGTGTCACAATTCAGGATAGGGTCCAGCCCCTCTTTTCCCAATTCCCAGCAAGTCAGACGGGCGCCCTGAAGACGCGGCCTGGTCTCATCGGCATGAATTGTAAACTTTTTACCCTCACTTTTAGCGCAATAAATTATTCCAAGCGCCGTGCCTATCCCGCCGGTGGCTAATGCTCCCGCGTTGCAATGAACTAAAATCGAGTCGCCGTCCCTAATTAAAGCCGCTCCATTCCTGCCTATCCGTAAACAAATTTCCTCATCTTCTTTTAAAATCCTTTCAGCCTCAAAAATTAACTTTTGTTTTATATCGGCGGGCGCGCTTTGCAAGTTACTATTTAAAACAGATTTCATCCTTTCAAGCGCCCAGAAAAGATTTACCGCCGTCGGCCTTGCTTTTTTAAGCATATCGATAGAACGGTATATTTTATTTAAAAATTTCCTTCTGTCTTTCTCCCCCGCGTTCAGCGCCGAAAGGACAACGCCGAAAGCCGCCGTTATTCCTATCAAAGGCGCTCCTCTTACGGTCATATCTTTTATGGCGGCAAAAACTTCTTTCTCACCGCGACAGATAACGTATTTTTGCCTAAGGGGAAGGGCGTTTTGATCAAGTAATTTCAGTTTTCCCCTATCAAAAGAAATTGTTTTGAATTTCATCTAATTTATTTACCTCCACTCTGAAAAAAATCTCGATAAGAAAACAAATATAATAATCATGCTGTTGTGAAAACAATGCATGATTATCGATGGCACCAAAGAGCCTGTTCTTTCGAACATATATACCAGAGCAAGCGCTAAAACAAAAATGGGTAAAAATCCCAGCGTATTCATGTGAAGACCGGCAAACAACAAAGACACTATAAACATCGCCGCCGGCACGTTTAAACGTTTTTTCAGGGAAGAATATAAAAATCCCCGGAAAAATATCTCTTCTATCAACGGGCCCAGTATAGCTACGAAAATCGTCAGTATTATTAAAACAGTCGGCCTTTTTTCGTGAAAAAATAAATCAAAAAGCGGCTGCGGCTCAGATTCAATGTGAAAATATTTTCCGGCAAGATAAGAAACAGTTATTGCCGCAAACAAAATCGGTAAAAAAGCTAAATAGCCCAGCATTCCGTAAAAAACATTGTGCGCGAATTTCCCAAAACTAAGCCCCAACGCAATCGGACGCTGGGTGTGCTTGAGGCACACAAAATAAAAAATAAAACTCAATGTCAACACATCTACGGTTATAGTGTTGAAAATCATTTTCATCGAAGAATCTCGCATCTCTACGCCTAAAAATTTCCCCAACAGAACCTGTATTAAAAAAAACACGTAATTCAAAAACACAAAGATGACGGCTATGCGCAGGGCGTCTGAAACTTTCCATTTAGGCTTCGGAGGACTTAATGTTCTGGGAATAAAGTTTCGCTTTTGGCTTCCGGTATGAAAAAAAATAAACAAAAGCCACAATCCGGTCAAAAACATAAAAACAAATAAAAACGTGATAATCGCCGCCGTGGTTTGCAGAACTTTACTGCGGTAAAGATTTTCGCTGATTGTTTTTTCTCTCTCTTCAATTTTCTCTTTCAACTGTTGCTGCTTTACAGCACCCGCTTCATCATGGCGCTGTTTATATTCTTCTACGGAAGGCACCATATAAACCGCGGCATTAAATAAGCCGATGAAAATCAGCATTAAAATATACAACTTGTGTTTAGCCAACAATTTAGATATTTTTTTCATGATTAAATATTAAAACATCTTAACGCGTTTTCCGTTGTAATTTCTTCTATTTTTTCGGACCCAACACCTTTAATCCGGCTTATTTCATCCCGCGTATAAACTATAAATGCCGGCTCGCATCTTTTACCGCGCACAGGTTCCGGAGACAAAAAAGGCGAATCCGTTTCAATCAAAAGCAAATCAAGGGGCACTTTAGCCGCCGCCTCTTTTAAAGAGAGCGCTTTTGGATAAGTAAGATTTCCGGCAAAACTTACAAAAAACTTTCTTTCAATGCAAAATTCGAGATACTCCGCGCTTCCCGAAAAACAATGAGCTACCGCTTTTATTACATCGTATTCTTTTAATACAGCTATGGTTTCCTTTTCGGCCTGTCTTGAATGAATTATGAGAGGCAGGTTTAATTTTTTAGACATTAAAATCTGTTTTATAAAAACATCGTATTGCTTTTCCGGCGAGGCAAGTTTTCTGTAAAAATCAAGGCCGCATTCGCCGATAGCCGAAATTTTTTCCCGGGTTATTAAATCGAATTCTTCCCACATTTCAGCGTACATATGTCCGGCAAAATGAGGATGTATACCGGCGGCAGAAAAAATATTTTTATGGCTATTGGAAAGCTCTATCGCTTTTCGGCTGGATTGAAGGCTACAACCCGCGTTCAGCATAAATTCGACATTATTATTACGCGCCCTTATAAGGACTTGGGCTAAATCATTATTAAAATCATCGGAATCCAGATGACAATGCGTATCAAACAACATAATTTAATTGACCTATTTTTAATTAGTGCGCAGCTGATAGTGAATGGTGAATAGAAAAAAATAAGCAACTACGAGGGTTTCTTGTTTTTACTATTCATTAACGACTATACACTACTTATTAATTCTCGGAAAAAGCGGGACACCTTTTGAAATTTTAACCCTTACGGAGGTTTTTCCCCACACAAGCCGTTCAACAAAATTATCCGCCGCTTTTTCTTCGCCAAGCCCCATCTGCCCGCGCATCTTGATACTCGTCTGGGGCATAAAAGGAAAAATAAGAATACTGATAAATCTTAAAACCTCGAACAAACCGGCGATAACTTCTTCAAGTGTTTTAAAGTTTTCTTTTGCCAGTACCCATGGTTTTGAATCTTCGATAAATTTATTCGCGCAATTTATCAATTGCCATACAGCAATCAACGCCGCGTTAAAATCGAGCTTTTCCACTTTTCGCAAAACATCTTTAGATACATTCAAAGCGGTCTCTTCTAAAATCAAGATGCTTCGCGAATTTTCAGCCGGCAGTTCAGGTACATCACCGCCAAAATATTTTTCAATCATGGTAAGCACGCGGTTAAGTAAATTGCCGAGGTCATTTGCAAGGTCGCTGTTAAAACGCCGTTCAAGGGCATCAATTGAAAAATCACCGTCTCCGCCAAACGGAATTTCTCTTAACAAAAAATACCTTAGCGCGTCCGCGCCATATTCATCTATTATACTGACCGGATCCACCGCGTTCCCCAAAGATTTGCTTATTTTTTGTCCCTTAATATTTACATACCCGTGCACAAATATTTTCTTAGGCAGTTCTATCTCAGCGGACATTAAAACAGCCGGCCATATAACCGAATGAAACCAGTTAATGCCTTTGCCTATCAGGTGCAGGTCGGCAGGCCAGTATTTTTTAAATAGCTCTCCGTCGGGATAACTCAAAGCGGAAATATAATTCACCAAAGCGTCCAGCCACACGTAAATTTTATGGCTATTATCTATAGGCACGTCCACTCCCCAGTCCATGCCCATCCTGCTTACGCTCAAATCATTCAGTCCTTCTTTAACCCTGTTTATAATTTCATTTCTTCTTGTTTCAGGTTCAATAAATCCTTCTTTTTCTACTAATTTCAAAATGTCATTCTGATATTTGCTTAGCTTAAAAAAATAGCTTTCTTCTTTGATTATTTTAGGAGACACATGATGTTCGGGACATTTGCCGTCTTCCAATTCCTTCTCGGTAATAAAGGCCTCACAGCCTTCGCAATAACAGCCTTCATAAAAACCTTTATAAATGTCGCCTTTTTCGTATATTTTTTTAAAAATCAACTGCGCGGCTCTTATGTGCCTTTCCTCGGTCGTTCTTATGAAATCATCGTTGGATAAAGTCAGCTTTTTACATAATTCTATAAACTTCATGGAATTCGCGTCCACGAATGCTTTGGTGCCGACACCCGCTTTTCCGGCAGCCTGAACGTTTTTCTGCGCGTTTTCGTCGGTGCCGGTTAAAAAATAAACATCCGCGTTCAAGGCTCTATGCCATCTTGCTATAACATCAGCGCATATTTTTTCATAAGCGTGGCCTATATGAGGAGAAGCATTTACATAATCGATGGCGGTTGTAATATAAAATTTACTCAACGGACTTTCCCCCGCCCGCGTTTTTTTGTTTTTTTTCTTTATCGTATAAAAGCGGCTCTTCACCCTTAAGAGGAAAGTGTATTTCTATCTGACGCTCGTTTTCCAGTTCTATTACCGCTTTCCTTTTTAGAATATTTACGCTTATAACTTTACCCGCGCCTTCTTTGGTTTTTATAGTCTGCCCTTCTTTGGGAAGCCCTTTTGAATACTTCTTATAAATGACATGCTCAAAACCGAGACAACACATAAGCCTCCCGCACACACCGGAAATTTTGGAGGGATTCAAAGGAAGATTTTGATCTTTGGCCATTTTTATGGTCACGGGTTCAAAATCTTTCAAAAATTTAGCGCAGCACAGCTGACATCCGCAATGCCCAAAACCACCCAAACGCTTTGCCTCATCCCGCACTCCTATCTGCTTCAATTCTATGCGCGCTTTGAATATGCGGGCTAAGTCTTTAACCAATTCCCTGAAATCCACCCTGCCATCGGCGGTAAAATGAAAAATGATTTTAGAACGGTCGAAGGAATGCTCCGCGTCCACTAATTTCATCGACAGATTACGTTCTTTTATTTTCTCTTCGCAAATTTTAAAAATATCATCGATTTTCTTTTCGTTCTCTTGAATTTGAGTCAAATCTTTTTCATTCGCGAGACGGACAATTTTTCTTAATGGCTTCTCTACATCCGCGTCTAACACTATCTGCCTTTCCGATAAAACTTCCCCGTAATCAAGGCCATTCTCCACTTCGATAATTACGTAATCCCCCGTCAAAGAAGGAATGCCGCCGGTATCATAATAAGATACCTTGCCGCTATCACCCATTTTAACCATGACTACTTCATGCATTTTATATCATTCCTCCAGAACAAGCGCGAGATTGGAAAGGACAAGTTTTACATTAACATTTTGATTAACCATGTCTTTCAGCGCGATTAGTTCTTTTATAATATTTTCCAGTTTAGAACAGGAATAACGTTCGGCGTCCTTACTTATCCGGCATACATTCTCACCGTTGGCGGAAATTTCTTTATTGTGTTTATATATTAAAAGATTTCTAAACCAAGCCAGCAAATCACCCAAAATTTTATCCAAATCATGCCGTTCTATTTTCTTTAAGAATTCCGCTATGATTTCGAAACGATTTTCGGCAAACAAAAATTCTTCGGCAAAAGAATCAAGTTCTTTGTCTTCCCGGACAGATAAAAATTTAATCGTCTGACAGCGTGAAATAATAGTTTCCAGCAATAACTCTTTTTGTCCCGCCATTAATATTATAACAGAATCCCGGGAAGAATCTTCAAGGGTTTTCAAAAAGGCGTTTTGGGCTTCTTCAGTGAGAAGTTCGGCATTTTCTATAACAAAAACTTTGCGCCGCGCCATATAAGGTTTCAGATAAATACGGCGGATTAGCATTCTCACGCTTTCTATTTTCAGTTTCTGCCCGGAAGACGATTTAATCCATATAACATCAGGGTGATTGAAACTGTCTATTTTTATACAGTTGTCACACCGGCAGTTTTCATCGGATTCAGGGTAAAGGCAATTCAATAATTTAGCTAAGTAACGGGCGGTTTCTATTTTTTTAAAATGATCTTCTCCCGCGAAAAAATAACAGGAAGCGAGTTTATCCGCCTTGACAACTTCCTTAAAAAAAACCCTCGCGTTAAAATGTTCTTTTTCCGATTGCATTCAAAACAACCTCTTTTATTTCCTGCTGAATTTCTTCAATGGTATTGCGGCTGTCTATTATCTTAATTTTTCTGTTTTTCTTGGCCAGTTCAAGATAACCTTTGCGCACGCGGTTATGGAAAGAAAGAGGCTTGCGCTCCATACGGTCTTTTCTGCCGCATTTTTCAGCGCGCTTCAATCCTTCGGCGGCGCTGATGTCGAGTAGAATAGTCAGCCGCGGTTTTATTCCTAAAGCAACAAACTGATTTAATTTCTCTATTAGTTTCAAATCTACGCCCGCGCCGTACCCCTGATAAGCAAAAGTGGAATCCGTAAATCTATCTAATAAAACCAAGTATCCTTTTTTTAAAACCGGTAAAAGTTCCTCTTCCACAAATTGAGCGCGGCTTGCCTGATAAAGAAGCATTTCTGCTTTGGGAGAAATTTTCAAACCGTCTGATTCAAGCAAAAGTTCCCTTATTTTTTCGCTTAATGCCGCCGCCCCGGGTTCCCTGAATTTAACAACTTTTTTTATTTTTTCCTTAAGATATTTAAAAAGCAGTTCTACGTGCGTACTCTTGCCGCTTCCTTCCGGCCCTTCGAAAGTTATCAGTGTTCCTTTAAGTTTTATCATTTTAAAACCGTAGGGAAGAAGTACCCCCTCCCGTTAATTTATATTACCCTTTAGCGGTTCAGGCACCTTTCGATAAACTCAGGACAATCAGCCTGAACCCTACAGATTATTTTTTTAATGCGCCATTTCCGCCGCTTTTATTATTTCTTCAATATCTTTCGATATTTTACCAATCAGTTTCTGCGCCTCAACTTCATCTTTCGCCTCGGCAATAATACGCATAATGGGCTCTGTATTCGAAGGCCTCACGTGTACCCATCCTTCTTTTAAATCTATTTTTATGCCGTCGATAGTATTTATTTTCTCAAGGCTGTATCTTTCTTTCAATTCCCGCGCGACCATCTGCGCGTCTTCGAAAGAACATGCCACTGAATGTTTTATTATCTTATATTGGGGTATTTCCGCCAATATTTCGGATAATTTCTTTTTCTCTCTCGCCATGCAATCCAGCACTATCATCATCGCCGCTATGCTATCACGACAGGGATGTATCGCCGGCCAGATAACTCCGCCGTTGCCTTCTCCACCGATTATGGCTTTTTTCTTAAGTATCTGCTCGACTACGTTCATTTCTCCTACCGCCGTTCTTACAACTTTCGCCTGATATTTAGCGGCTATATCATCTATGGCTCTTGTAGTAGAAAGATTAGTCACGATAGTGCTTTTTGGATTCTTCTTTAAAATAAATCTCACTGCCAGCGCCAAGGTATATTCTTCTCCTATTGCCCTGCCGGTCTCGTCTATAATCGCGAGACGGTCCGCGTCAGGATCCTGCGCGAAACCAACATCACATTTATTTTTTTTCACGGCAAGGCATATTTGAGTTAAATTTTTAGGCACCGGCTCAGGCGTATGAGGAAAAAATCCGTTAGGCTTATCGTTAAGAGCTGTCGGCTTTACACCCAATTTTTTCATCAACAACGGCGTAACCACCGAACCCGCTCCGCCGCAGCAATCATAAGCGACTTTAAATTTTCGTTTCCTAATCGCGTCCGGTTTTATGAGTTTAAAAACTTTCTTCATGTGCCTTTCTACCGCGCTGTTGTCGCAAACAGAAGTTTTCATTTCCTTCGGGTTAACCTGCGCGAAACTCTTACTTTTATATAACTCAAGCAGATTCTCTCTTTCCCTGGCGTTTAAAAACAACCCGTCTTTATTGACAAATTTCAGCCCGTTATATTGAATGGGATTATGACTTGCCGTTATGATAACCGCGCCGTCCGCTTTTAATTCTTTAACCATAATCTGCGTTGTAGGCGTAGGACATACATCAAGATCTACACAGCTGCATCCAGTAGAAAGAAGGGCCGCTTTCACAATATTTTTATACATATATCCGGAAATTCTGGTATCCCTCGAAACAATGACTTTGCCTTTGTTCATAATGGTACCAAAACTTAAACAAAAATTAAGCACCGTCTCAGGACTCAACGCTTCATCCACTATACCTCTGATACCCGACACACCAACTTTTAATCCTTTCATTTAAAAAATCTCCTCCTTATGATTTAATAATCAAATTTTATATTGTTTTAAAATTTCTCTAAATTGCTCTACTTCCGCTTCAAGCTGTGTTAAATCACTAACAAAATCTTTATATTCTTCCGGTTTTTCTTTGGCTTTTTCATGCAGTTCATCCAACGCCGCTTGTATCCTTCGCGCAAGACTACGCGCTTCTTCTATTAAAAGACCTGTATTCATGCCCAGAGAGTTAACTTCTTCGACCAAAACCTTTAATTCATCGTTTTCTCTTATTTTAAATCTTTTCGAGAAATCCCCTTTGCTCATTTGACGCAGGTGACTTTTTAATCTAAAAATAGGTCCCGCTATTTCATGAGAACGGATGATGGAAACAATAAACATAATTAAGGCGGTAAAAATGAAAGAAATTCCCAGATTTCTATATACGATTTTTAATATATCATAAAGCCGCGCTTCAGGGTAAATATTTTTTAGTTTTTCGAGTAACGGCAAAAACGCCCATTGATAAAAAATAAAACCGACTATTAAAAAAACAGCCGCTAAAAATACCATGCTTCGGCCGGCATATTTCAATTGAAATTTTTTATCTATTATATAACGTATTCGCATTTTTAAACTCTCCGAAAAGGAACATGTGCTTTTTGTTTCAATTCGTTGATTCGGACACGGCTTAGCCTAAGTCCCTACTTAAAATCCTCTTTTGCGGTAAGTAATTTCTCCCTCCACCATAGACAACTTAATATCAAAGTTATCGTCTAATATAATTATATCCGCGTCCATGTCGGGCAAAAGTTTTCCTTTCCGATTATTTATACCCAGCACCCTT
Organism: Candidatus Omnitrophota bacterium; assembly: GCA_043822625.1. Classification (GTDB taxonomy): domain Bacteria; phylum Omnitrophota; class Gorgyraeia; order DAOVKU01; family DAOVKU01; genus JBDRBQ01. The sequence continues at coordinate 11,133 of JBDRBQ010000021.1, forward strand.
GAAGGGTTAAGGCTAGCCATTTTAAGAGCGTCGGCAAGAGGCACTCTTTTGGTATCGAAAATATTCTTAACCGCTTTATTCATAGTAATGATACTGCCCGCGATAGTACCGTCGGGAAGCTTGGCCAATCCGTCCGTGATTTTAACTATTTTACCCTCATGAGAAAATCTTTTCCCGTCTAAACCGGCTATTTTAAGAGCGTCGGTAACCAGAACTATCTTGCCCGTCCCTTTTACCATTAAAGCCAAAGTAAGCACTGCCGGATGAACATGGTGATTATCAGCGATAATCTCAATGCTGACTTCATCATTTATCAAAACCGTTCCCATAACTCCGGGGTCACGGTGATGGGTTCCTCTTATGGCGTTAAAAGCATGCGTCGTATGATTAACACCTGCGTTTATGGCGCAAATCGTATCCTGATAAGAAGCGTCTGAATGCCCCACCGCCATTTTAATGCCCCAGTCCTCGGCGGCTTTAATTACCCTGACCGAATCTTTCAATTCAGGAGCAATAGTCATCAATCTAATAGTCTGACCGGAAGCTTTAACTAATTTCAAAAGGTCGTCCTCAGACGGCTCCCTGAAAAAACGTTTATTTAAAGCGCCGGCTCTTTTGGGATTTAAAAAAGGCCCTTCCATATGAATGCCCAATATCCGTGCCCCGCCGGAAGGCTGTTTCTCCATATATTCCCTGATCGCTTCTATTTGACGGCACATAGTTTTCATACTGTCCGGACAAATAGAAAGAAGCATAGAAGTAGTGCCGAATTTATTATGAGTACGTGCTATAGTAGAAATAGCTTCCATGTCGGCTTCTCCTACTTCCGCCCCTCCGCCGCCGTGATTATGAATATCGATAAATCCAGGGCTGACAATATATCCGCGGGCATTCACAACACAGGCGGTTTTAGGTAAATCCGACCAGCTTTTTTTATCAAATACATTCACTATTTTACCGCCGGCTATGACCACAAAACCATCATCTATAAGCATACGGCCGGTGAAAATACGCCCGTTTTTTATTACTATGGGTTTATCCATTTTCAATAGTCCTTATTTAACACACGCGTGTTTTCACTATACCACAGAGGGGAAAAATCGTCAACACGAAGCTGGGTTTGCACCGTTTGCACTGGGTTTGCACCGTTTGCACCGTTTGCGAATTGACTCACATTAAATGTTACCCAAAAATTTAAAAAACAGCTTCGTTGACTCATAATTCATGTTACTATTAGGCTTTTGAAAAATATTATAAAATCCCCCTTATTCCCCCTTTTGCAAAGGGGGAAACTTAAAGTCCCCGCTTCCCTAAAAAGAGACGTGCCTGTCTGCCATAGGCAAGGTAGGCATGGCCAGGGAGGTAGGGGAAATTTTTAGCAGTTGCTTTGATAAAAATTCCATCTTGCATAAGTCTAATGTCACTCTGCTGGAGGAAGTCATTA
>JBDRBQ010000022.1:0-3421 GCA_043822625.1 Candidatus Omnitrophota bacterium
TATTTTTCCGCTTCGTCTATAAGCATAACCGGTATACCGTCTATAATAGGGAATTTTAATCCACAAACGGCGCAAACTATTTTGTCTTCCTTTAAAGAAACATCCGCCCGACAAGCCGGACACACCAGAATTTCAAGCAATTTTTGATCAATCATTTTTATTTTCACCTCTTAACCTCGTATTAGTCGTTAGAATATTTCATTTCAATAAAATATCCCATTACCTTCAAAATAACCGCCGCTATCAAAAATAAAAACGACCAATTGCCGATTATTTCCGCCGCCGGCACTTCCTGCGTTAAGCCTAATTTCAAAAATGAAAAAGCGCCGCTTAAATCAGCCGGCTTCACCTTTAATCCCAACTTATAAAACACAATAGCTCCTAAAAACAGTACCATGAAACAAATCACCATAATATTCGCGAACAAATCATATTTCTCAACAATAAAATTGCCTGCCTGCCGGCTCCTTAATCCAATTTTTTGTTTTCTGGCGTACTTAATAAGCTGATAAAATTTCCCTACAAAAACAGAACCCGCCAATATCAGCCAATAATCCAATCCATAGTAAAAAAAAGTGTAATTCGATATAACTTTACCAATCACAAAAAGCGTCAAAAAAATTATTGCAGCCGGCGTGTATGTCCAAAAATCCAACCGCAAGATAGAAGCATATTTCTCATCGCTTATAGAAGCCAGCAACGCCGAATAAATCAGCCAGAAAAATAAAAAACCGATTCCGCCTATTAGACAAAATTTCCAGTTAACCGGTTTATCTTCTCTGTTGGCATACCAGCGCGTGCTTTGCCAAACCGCGTAAGCCCGCATAAGGACCAAATTCTTTTCTTCATAGTTAGTCACCACAAGCTTACTTACATCCAGTTTTGAATTGAGTTTTTTCATAAAAACTATTTTATTTAAATCATTCACAACCAGATCATTGGGGAGTATCAATAAACCATTAACCCATTTCCCGGGCTTGTTGTTCTTTAAACAACCAATACGAGAACCGTCCTGTCCATAAACTTCTATTTCCTGACCAGCATCATTCAAACGATAAATTACGTTAAGCGCGAGAGCGTCGGTTCTGGGAACATAAAAAAGAAAAATAGCCCTCTCATCTTTCATAGTAGCAAATCTTTGTCCATCTTCCTCTTTGAGCTTCCAGCCGCTTAACATAAAAAATTTATCGGTTTCTTCCTCAGGATAAAAGCTGTAATTTATTCTAAATTTAACAAATTCATCTTCTATCATAACCTGATAAAAGAATACCAATAAAAAACCAATCAGCACAGAAGCCAGCGCGAAAAAATAAATCTTTTTATTTCCGCCCGCGGCAAACAAATTACCTATTTTTTCTATCAAACGCATTAAAACTCCTCCGGTTTCCTCGATAAAAAATAACCAACTCCGCACATTACAAAAACCGTAACTGCGATTATCATTCCCTTCAAAAACTCATTTTGGTGGACATATTTTAACACAATTTCCAGCCCCTGTCCATTTCTTCCTTCCGCATCAACATACCACGCGTTGGCGTAACCGTTTATGGGAAAATGCGTTGTGAGCTTTTCATGTTTACCGCCCACCACCGCGCAAAACGCCTGCCATCCTTCGTCGAAGGCCTCGTTAAAAACAACCACAAAACCGTCTTTTCGCGGAGCGTCCACGCGTAATTTATAAAATACAGGGGTTTCCTTTAAAATTTCAACCCTTATTAAGGATGTTTTTATCTGAGGCACAGCAGGCTCTATTAGAACATAATATTTTTCTTTTTTGTTTTGTAAGAAATTCAGCTGATTAACCCCTTCCTTAAAACCAACTTCCTTCTCTGTTTTATAACCGCTATTCTCTTTATCTGGAACCAGTTGAATGTTTTCACCATTAATTATAATTTGTTTAGATGTTTTAAGATAATCAATATCATTTACAGGATACGGATAGAGATGAACATAAAAAAACCAGGGAGAAGCCAAATTAATATCCAGATTAAATTCATCGGTGTAAAATCCGAATTTTTCTTCGAATAAAATATCACCGGCCGAACATTCGTATGAAGTTATAAAAACCATAGTATTGGCGCCGGGCTTTAAGTTCAGACCAGGCAACTCAATTTCATGTTTTCCCCCAACTTCCAATTTTTCAGCTTTAACGAATTCCTCGTTTAAATACACATGCAGAAATTTTTCCGTATTTAAATTTCGGCAGGAACATTTAAAATTAGTCCGCAAATTGCCGGCGCTTTTATTTAAAATTTCGACTTCCAGCGGCAAATCTTTGCCTCTGATACCAGCCGCGCTAAAACCGGCTTTCTCATTTTTTAAAAAAGTCCCTTTGCCGAAACGAACTTCTAAATGTTTCTTTGCTGTTTTATCCGGCGTTTCTTTTTTATAAACCACATTTTCGTTTTCCGTGGAAAACAAAAAGTACTCCGAACAGGTTTCTCCTTCAAGAGTCTTAAATTTGGAATAAAGAGTTTTATTTAAAACGCCTTTCTCCCGCAAAAAAGCTATTTCTTCTTCCGGCAAATCACCGGCAAAAATCAAATTACAGTCAAAAAAATCCGTGCGGCTCAACGGTTCCAAAATACCTATATCCGCGTTTACCAAAACCGCCCTGTCCGCGCCATAAATATGCGGCAGTTCGTTTTCCACACGGTAAATATCCCATTTTTCAAAACTTTTCTCAAACACCAAATCTTTCTGCAAAGCTAATTTGCCTCGGAGGAAATCCGGCGACTCAAATCTGTCATAAAAACCCCAGCGAATATCTTTTTCATACAAAAGGTATTTTATGTTAAACAACGGAAGAATTTTACTTGCTATCATATTGGAATTCTGCCGCGCGACATTTTCTCTCAACTCTTCCTCACTGCCGGTTTTGTTAACGTAAAGCCATTTATACAAAAGGTTATCCATGTTAGGAATAGCGTAAGCCGCGCCGAAAGTTCCCTCGATAACCGGCGTTATAATCGGTTTTTCGGTAAAATAGCTGATAATAGGTTCGTAACCGACATAACCCCAGTCGGTAATTCTTCTTTCCGTGGAAGGCAAAACCATTATCCTGAAAAAATCTTTTTGCTTCGAAAACCAGCCGGCACAGTCATAAACGTAAGAAGGAATTTTTATAAGATTGGGCGGGATATAAGTCCTTTGTTCTTTTGTGGTAAACATTTTACCGAATAAAACAGGGTACGCGTAAACAATGATACAAGCAAAAATCAACAGCGGCACGATTTTGGATATGATAAAACGCTTTTCGAATTTCAGTATAAGTCCCTTTACGAAAACACCTATCATAACCGCGAAACCGAGCGTAGTCAGAATAGACCATTTATACCACGGAGTTCTCACAAGCCAAAAACCGGGCATGGTTTTTAATAAAAATTTATTTATCAACGCCAGCAACGCCGGCCGGCAACCT
>JBDRBQ010000023.1:0-12311 GCA_043822625.1 Candidatus Omnitrophota bacterium
AACTATAATAAAGTGAATAATTATGGAGAAGAAAGAAAAATTTTTGCCTTTATCAAAACCTTCTATAGGACAAGAAGAAATAGACGAAGTTGTTGATAGTTTAAAATCCGGCTGGATTACAACAGGTCCTAAAGTTAAAAAGTTCGAGGATGCTTTTAGAGAATACGTCGGGTCTAAACATGCGGTGGCGGTAAATTCGGGCACTGCGGCGTTACATCTTGCTTATCAGGCAATGGGATTAAAGCCAGGTGATGAGGTAATAACGACTTCGATGACTTTCGTGGCTACCATAAATATGTTGATTACCCTCGGCGTTAAACCTGTTTTCGCGGACATAGAAGGCAAATCTTTAAATATAGACACTTCAAAAATAGAAGAAAAAATTTCAGAAAAAACAAAAGCCATAATACCGGTTCATTTTGCCGGACGGCCGGTTAACATGGATAGGATTCTGGAGGTAGCCGGTAAATATAAACTTAAAGTGATAGAAGACGCGGCGCATGCCGTGGGGACTGAATATAAAGGAAAAAAAATAGGCAGTACAGCGGATGTGAGTTGTTTTAGTTTTCACCCCATAAAAAATATTACTACCGGCGAAGGAGGCATGATTAGTACCGATGATGACGAAATAGCTGCCACGGCCAGACTTCTTCGTTTCCACGGTATAAGTAAAGAGGCCTGGGCGCGTTATTCGAAAGAAGGGCTCCCTTTTTACGAGGTAGTTGCCTGCGGTTATAAATATAACATGATGGATATTCAGGCCGCGCTTGGAATCCATCAGTTGGCGAAAATTGAAGAATTTAACTACAGAAGACGAGCGTTGGCGGATCTTTACGATAGAGATCTTATGGGTATAGATGAATTGATTTTGCCGGATATTGCTTCTGATAAAATTAAGCACAGTTGGCATTTATACGTTATCGCGCTTAAAACGGAAAATCTGGATATAGACAGAAATCAATTTGTTGTTGAATTGAAAAAAGAAAATATCGGTTGTGGAATTCATTTTACTGCCACGCATCTTCAGCCGTATTATCAGTCACTGGGATTTGAAAGAGGGAGTTTGCCTGTTACTGAATATTATTCCGACAGGATTATTTCCCTGCCTTTATTTCCGGCCATGAGCAAGGCGGATGTTAAAAATGTATCCAGTGCTGTTAAACGGATAGTAAAAGCTCATAAAAAGTAACGGATTTTTAAAGTTTAGTAATTTTATACGGGGAAAAAGGTTATGAAAAAAATAAATGATTTGATGCTTGGAATTTCTACGACGCATAACGGCGGGGCTTGTTTGTTGGATGCCGACGGAAATATTTTGATTAGTTTGTCCGAAGAGCGTCTTTCCAGATGCAAAAATGAACTGGGGGTGCCGCATAAAAGCATAGACTATATTTTAAGTCAGGTGAATCCTGAAAAAATAAAATATGTGGCTGTTGGTTCGAGTTATTTCGGTATGTCCGAAAAACAACTGCCGGTTTTTCTTTTTAATTCCCGCGAAAAAAACAGGGTTTTTAAGAACCCGTTTTTGCTTTTGAAATATTTCAGCTGGGGATTGAAACGTAATCTTAATACGGTGAGCGATGGATTCAAAAAAGATTTATTTTTACGTGAGTTTAAAAAACATAATTTGAATATCGAGGCAGATAATATTTTTTTCGTCGATCATCATTTAGCTCATGCCGCCGGCGCTTTTTATACCTGTGCTTTGGACGACGCGCTGGTTTTGACTATTGATTCTTTCGGGGACGATAAGTCGGCATCGGTGAATGTTGGTAAAGGAAACACGATAGCACTCAAATATCCGGTAAGTTCGGCTGAATCCATAGGATATATGTACACTTTTATAACTACCGCTCTTGGTTTTGTTTCCGGCCGTCATGAAGGCAAAGTAACCGGTCTGGCGGCTTACGGTAATCCGGAAGTTATAGGTAAAAAACTGGGAGAATATGTTTTTGTTGAAAAAGACGCAGATAATCTTACTTTTAGGAATCGTTTGCTTTCCCATAGAGCGAAAGTAAGTTTGCGTTATATGCACAGGTGGGCGTTCGAATATGTTAAATGGTTTTTTAGCGGCAGAGATTTCGAAGTATTGACCCGCAAAGTTAATAAACTTATGAGTGAATTGACATTTAAAAAACTTTTTGGGGAAGGACATAGTCAGGAAGATGTTTCCGCGGGCGCGCAATTTGTGCTTGAAGACTGCGTGTGTAAAATCGCCGAATTTTATTTAAAGAAATATAATTGCAAAAATTTAGTACTTTCGGGCGGCGTTTTTGCCAATGTTAAACTCAACCAGCGTTTGTTTAATTTGCCGGAGGTGGAAAATATTTATGTCCATCCAGGCATGAGCGATGAAGGTTTGGCACTGGGCGCGGCGTGCAAAATTTTATTTGAACACAACCCAGACATTAAAAGGAAAAATATTCAGGATGTTTACTTCGGGCCGTCTTTTGCGGAACTAGAAACGGAAGATGTTTTAAAAAAGTATGGTTTAAAATATACAAAGGTTGAAGACGATAAGATTTTGGCTAAAGACACGGCTTCTTGGATCGCGCAAGGTAAAATAATAGGCTTATTCAAAGGCAGGATGGAGTATGGTCCGAGGGCATTGGGAGCCAGAAGTGTGTTGGCCGACCCCCGCAAAAAAGAAACGCATAATATATTGAATCAAAGGATGAAAAGAAGCGAATTTATGCCTTTTGCGCCGGTAATTCCGTACGAACGCGCGAAAGATATTTTAGACGGCAAAATCGATGGTTCGGAACACGCCGCTGAATTTATGACCATTACTTATGACATTAAAAAAGAATGGCAGGGGAAAATACCGGCAGTAGTGCATGTTGACGGGACTGCAAGGCCGCAATTGATAAAAAGAGAAACTAATCCGCTATATTACGATATAGTGACTGAATTCGGTAAAATAACCGGAATACCTGTTATCGTTAATACTAGCTTCAATATGCACGAAGAACCCATAGTATGCACGCCGGAAGACGCTGTGCGTTCCTATTTGCAGGGATGTGTGGACATAATGATTATAGATAATTTTTTGATTGGAGAAAAATAATTCATGAAATCGGTGTTTTGTAAAAAGGCATTATTTTTTGGTAAGATATGAAAAAGCGGCAGATAATAATATGCATAATTAGTCTTATCCTTCTAATTTCTCCTCTATTTTGGTTTTCCAAAACAGCTATTGATGTCGGCGGAGACGATGCGCGGCTTTATTTTATGGTGCCTGAAAATTATATATCCAATTTTTCTCTATATGTTTGGAATAGCTACAATTCCTTATCCAATGAATATACCCCATGGCACGCGTTTCCTTTTGTATTTATCCCATTTATTTTGAAAAAAATAGGTTTGCTCGTTGGACAAAGCCAAATGCTTTTATACGGCATTACTTTGATGATGGGTTTTCTATCGGCTTATTTGTTTATAAAAGAATTGTTAATTTCATGGAAAATAGATGAGAAACAAAAAAATATCGGTGCTGTTGCAGGGGCTTTGATTTATGTTTTTTCACCCATTGTTTTGATGATTGACTGGCAAACGAGGATGCCTCAGCTTTACGGGATTTTTGTGTATCCGTTATTATTTTATTTTTTTCTAAGGGCGCTTAATCGTAAACGTTTTATATATTTGTGCTATGGAGCGCTTTTATCGGTGACGTTTTCTACTACCATTTATATGGCCGTACCATGGTTTGTCGGTTTTTTAATAGGAGCGGTGCCTCTTTTCGCGGGGTTATTTTTTATTTCTAAAGAAAAATGGTTGTTTCTGAAATATTTGCTTGCCTATTCTATTTTATGCCTGTGTGTCAACATCGGGTGGATAGTTATTTTAATGGATATGACTTTATTTAACCAAACTGCCGCGGCTACTTACACAAAAGGTTTTGATTCTATAAGTGAATTTTTGCACAATGTGCAATTTATGAATGTGCTTTATGCCTTCCTGCTTTTGCCGCCGAAAGAATTTTATACGGCGATTGGTTCTATTTTTACAAAGATCATGCCCTATAAATATAGTTTTATGTTTTTAGGACTGCCTTTCGCGATAAGCGTGGCTTTAATCAAAGTAAGAAGGGAAGAAAGGAAAATATTATTATTGACGCTGATTACTTTTTTAATACTGGCTTTTTGTATCAGTGTTAATATAACCGATTTAGGGGTAGGATTATTTGCTTTTCTGATAAAAAAAGTTTTCGCTTTCGCGATGTTTAAAAACTTTCAGTCTAAATTTTCGATTGCCTTTTCTTTTTTTTACGCGGTTTGCCTAGGGACGGCACTGGTTATTGTTTTTTCCCAGAAGTGGAAATTGTTGGTTAAAAGTGCTGTTCTTTTAATAATACTTTTGCCTTTTTGTATATCCGCGCGTACGCTTCTGAGCGGAAGGCTGGTAGGAGCTTCTCCCGGTTCTGCTTTTCATGAAGAGCTATGTGCCGAACTACCCCAAAACCATTTTGCCGCTGTGGATATGTTGAAGAAGGACAAAGACATTAATCGGGTGTTGATTTTTCCAATGGCGCGTTATCTTTTTATGGTGGTGAAATGCGATAATCAAAGTTATTATGTCGGCATGCCGTATATTAAAATTTTAAGCGGTAAAGAATGTTTTGAAGGAATATTATCTTTTCGCAATACCAATTACACGAAAACGCAGGACATAGTTTATAATTTACTGGACGCCGATGATTACCCCGATTTTTTAAAGGTTCTGTGGTTTTTTAATATAAAGTATGTTTATTTGTATGAAAAAACAGCTCCTGAAAGCGCGCAGTTATTTCTTTTTAAATACGCTTTGATAGATAAAATGAAACAGGCATTATTGAAAACCGTGGATAAAAAGATAAGTGATTTTGGAGATATAGAACTATACCGCATACCTTATCGCCAAGAGCCGTCCCAGATAATGGCTAAAACGGATTTAGTAAAAGTTGATGATGAGGAGTGGTTGTCTAAACTTGTGTATACTGATTTGTTGAACGCGGAGAAAAGGCCGTTGATTACGTTTTAGCGCGTGGAGAATTGTTATGAATAGTAAGCAGATTAGCGAATTAAGACAGGTTTTGTTAGCGGTGCTCAATAAGAACCGTGAAATAAAAAATAAAGATATCGCCATCAAAGTGGATTTTTTTATTTCTTCTTTATATCCAGCAGGTTCTTTGTATACAAGCGGGGAAATAAAAACCTGGTTTAAAAAGATAAGAAAAAATTCCAAAATGAAGACAAAATTGATACCTGTCAAAGAAATGAAAGGCTGGCTTCAGGACCAAAAAACCGGTAATATCATCCACGAAAGCGGGAAATTTTTTTCTGTTATCGGCATAGAAACCGTCTCTGAGACAAGAGAAGTAAAAAGCTGGTGTCAGCCCATTATAAAACAGCCCGAAATAGGCATTTTGGGGATTTTAGTTAAAAAAATAAATGGCGTGTATCATTTCCTGGTTCAGGCCAAAGAAGAGCCGGGAAATATTAATAAAGTCCAGCTTTCGACTACGGTAATGGCGACGAAAAGCAATTACACCCGTGTGCACGGAGGAAAAGCGCCTTTATATCTTGATTATTTTTTAGGCGGAAAAAACGGGAAAATTATCATTAAGAAACTGCAGTCCGAAGAAGGCGCCCGGTTTTACAAGAAAAATAATCTGAATATGGTGGTTGAAATTGCTTCAAATTGTGAAAATAAAGTTCCTTGCGAATTCAAATGGGTAACCTTGCATCAAATTAAAGAAATGGCGTGTTTTAAAAATACGGTTAACGCGCCTCTTCGAAGCGTTATTTCATGTTTACCATAGAAAGTTAGAAAAGTAATGGCGAACCCCCGACAAAGACCTGCCGCAGGCAGGCGGCAGGCAAGTTCGTAGTTGCCCGTAAAAATCAAAAATAAAAATTATGTTTAATAAAAAGATTCGTTTCGGTGTTTTGGGATTCGCTGATATAGCGAAGAGAAAAGTTATTCCAGCGCTTTTAAAAAGTAAATCGGCGTGTCTTTCTGGCATTGCTACCCGCGGTGAAGATAAGGCGAAAGAAATAGAAGATACGTATAAAGTAAAAAGTTATAGTTATGAAGCCTTGCTTGACAGTAATGAAATAGATGCTGTTTATATTCCTTTACCGAACAATCTGCATTTTGAGTGGAGCCTTAAGGCACTTGAAAAAGGTAAACATGTATTATGCGAGAAACCGGCGGTTTTGGATGTTGAGTCTGCTCTGGTTTTGGCTCAGGCGGCTGAAAAACATGAACGGTGTTTGATGGAAGGATATATGTTTTTGTACCACCCCCAGCATCGTAAAGTTAAGGAAATTATAGACGCAGGGGACATAGGAGAACCGAAGTTATTCCGGTCTTCTTTTGGTTTTGTTTTAAATGACCCGGGCAATTTCAGATTTAAGAAAGGCGGGGGGGCTTTGCTTGATTTAGGAGGATATTCTCTTTCTATAATACGCTTACTTTTTAAAGCTGAACCAAAAGAGGCAAGCGGCTTTGCCTGTTACAACAAAGAGGAAGTAGATGTCGATTTTTCCGCCGTTGTAAAACTTAGTAATAGTATAAACGCGGATGTGTCTTGTAGTTTTAACCGGGCGTATGAGTGTTTTTATCAGGTAATCGGAACTGATGGCATAATTTCGCTTGACAGAAGCTATACAACCCCTGATAATTTAGATAATATTATTCACCTTAAAACTGCCCATGGCGTTGAGCAGGTCTCTGTTTCCCGTTCAGACCATTTTCTCGATATGATTGAATATTTTTGTGACAATATCAATTCCGCCGAAATTCGCCATAGTTTAATTACACAGATGAAATCGCAGGCAAAAGCCGTAGAAATTGTGCGGGCGGGACTGAAAGCATGTGGACCAAAAATATGATAAAGAATTGGGAATATTTAAGAGAATATGAAAAGATAAAAGATGAAATACTGGCGGCAGTGGATGGTGTTTTTTCATCTGGTAGATTGATTTTAGGTCCGAACGTCGCGAGGTTTGAAGAAGAATTCGCGCAATTTTGCCGGACTAAATTTGCCGTCGGGGTTAATTCCGGCACGGACGCTTTATTTTTAGCGCTCGTGGCGTTAGGTATCGGCGCTGGAGATGAAGTTGTTACGGTTTCGAATACGGCTGTGCCCACGGTGGCGGCTATAAGAGCAAGCGGGGCAATGCCTGTTTTTGTGGACGTGCATAAAGATACGTATCTTATGGATATTTCGCGGGTGGAAGACAAAATTACGACTAAGACAAAGTGTGTTTTGCCGGTTCATCTTTACGGTCACCCGGTAGATATGAACCCGCTTTTAGAAATTTGCAAAAAGCATAAATTGTATCTTGTTGAAGATTGCGCGCAGTCGCACGGCGCCGAATATTTCGGTAAAAAAACAGGGGCATTCGGAGATTTGGGGACATTTTCTTTTTATCCCACGAAAATTCTGGGGGCTTACGGTGACGCGGGAATGATTGTTACCGATAACGAAAAATTGGCCCAGCGTCTTAAAATGATAAGAATGTATGGTATGCAAGGAGAATATTATTCCGAACTGGACGGGTACAATTCAAGGCTTGATGAAGTTCAGGCGGCGATTCTTTTGGTAAAAATGAAAATTTTGCGTGAACAGATATTGCATCGCCGCGATATAGCCCGCCGATATACCCAAGGACTTGAAAGGCTGGATATAGTTTTGCCGGTAATAAAAGAAAATTGCGGTCATAATTTTTATCTCTATGTTATTCAGGTAGAGAAGCGGGATGAATTGATAAATTTTTTAAAAGAGAGGAATATAGAAGCTAGGGTGCATTTCCCATATCCCATTCATTTGATGAGAGGTTATAAATATTTAGGTTATAAAGAAGGCGATTTGCCTCATACCGAATATCTGGCCGGTCATATTTTGTCGCTCCCTCTCAGCGCTGGAATTACGCGTGAGGAAGCGGATATAATTATAGATAATATCAGGAAATTTTTTAAATCCTGAATTTGAGACAGTAGAAAGAGGACGGTGTGTTTTTTATGCGGGGAAAAAAAATAAATTTGGAGAAGTTAAGAGAACAAACAATTGATATGATTAAAGCCTCGTTAGGAAATTCTATAACCGAGGATGAATTATATTTAAAGACAGAGTTGTTTTTGTCTTCAATATGCAAAGACCTTGCTTTGCATTCCTTTGAAGAAGTAATAGATTGGATAAATTATTGGCGAAATAAAACTACACTTAAAATAGAGAAAATTCCTATAAAGGAATGTCGTAAATGGTACACAGATGAAAAAACTGGAAATATTCATCATGAATCCGGGCAGTTTTTTTCGGTCGTGGGCCTCAGGGCTTATTCCGAAGACAGGGAGTTGGCAGGTTGGGATCAACCGATTTTGGAACAGCCTGAAATAGGTATTTTAGGAATTCTGGTAAAAAAAATAAACGGCGTTTTTCATTTTTTGATGCAGGCGAAAGAAGAACCCGGCAACATCGATAAAGTTCATATTTCCCCTACACTACAGGCGACCAGAAGCAACTATACCCGCGTGCATGGCGGAAAACTGCCGGAATATTTCGATATTTTTGATAAACCTGGTAGCAGAAGAATTCTTTATTCCAAACTTCAGTCGGAAGAAGGGGGAAGGTTTCTGCTGAAAAACAATTTGAATGTTTTGATTGAACTTAATGAGGATGAAATAAATGACCCGCCGGGACGGTTTAAATATCTGACGCTGTATCAAATCAATAAACTGATGATGTCTGAGAATATCGTTAATTCCTGCGCCAGGAGTGTTTTATCCTGTCTTTTATAAACGTGAAAAAGATAATTTTAGGAATCGGATTTTGTTTTGGCGTATACTACCAAATTTCTTAATTGACCGTGCGGGTCGCGGCTGTGATTTATCATTTTCCCTTCGAGCGCGAAACCTAATTTTTCCGGTATCTTCCTGCTAATTGTGTTTTTTTCGTCGGATCTGATTTCGACGCGATTGGCTTTGAAAGTATGAAAAGAGAAGGCAGTTATGGTTTTTACCGCTTCGGTCATATAACCCTGATTTTGAAATTTTTTCCGACACCAGTAGGCGATCTCGAATTTGGGCACATCCCAGTCTATCCGGTGCAGTCCGCTTACACCCACGAATTCCCCCGTATCCTTGCGATATAAATGCATTCTCAAATCTTCGCAGGCCATAAATTTAGCTCTCGCCTGAAAGATATTAGCTTCCATTTCTTCTAGCGACGGGATCTCTGTCGCCCATATAAACCATGCGTGTAAGTCTTTAAAAGTTTCTGTTAAAGCCTGAAGAACTTCTTTGCCGTCCCCCTGCAAGGGAGAGCGGATTATTAAGCGTTCAGATTCAATTTTTCCGGGAAAGTTTTTCAGCATAATTTTAATAACCTTATTTTTAAAAATTATAGCACACGATTAAACTGTTTTTCAAGCGCAAGTTCTATAAGCAGAAAAGCCCTATAACCCTGAGTTTTTTTGTCGTCCAATCAAGTAAAACTATAGTGTATCAAAAGCCCGCAGATGATTCAAGGGTATTTCGTGTAAATAAAAGATATTAATTAAAACAACAGCTTGCTATTTTTAAGTTTTAATTTTGGAGCCAGTTTGATATAATTGTTTTAAATGAAATAAAGGTGCTAAAGATGAAAACACTAACGTTGCCAACAATTAATTTTGTTCCTGTCAGAAAAACTAATCAAAGAACAGTTGTTTTTAAATTTGGAGAATTTTTTTGCGGACCAGGAGGATTAGCTTCGGGTGCTATCTCTTCTCAGTGTAAGAGAAATGGATGCTTATACAAAATAGAACACGTGTGGTCAAATGATTATGACAATGATTCATGCAGAACCTACCAAAGAAATATATGTTCCGATAATCCTAATAGTGTTATTTGTGAAGATATACGACAATTAAATATCGAAAAACTTTCTTCTGTTGATGCTTTTGCCTACGGTTTTCCCTGTAACGATTTTAGTATTGTAGGGAAACAAAAAGGTTTTAAAGGTGAATATGGACCACTTTATTTATACGGGGTGAAACTGCTGAATTATTTTAAGCCTAAATTTTTCCTTGCCGAAAATGTGGGTGGTATTGCAAGTGCGAATGAAGGAAAAGCTTTTGAAAAAATAAATTCCGATTTAGAAAATGCCGGTCAGGGATATGAGATAACCGCTCATCTTTATAAATCTGAAGAATATGGAGTGCCGCAGACGAGGCATCGTATAATACTTATCGGAATTGATAAGAGGTTTAATTTCCGGTTTAAAGTTCCCGCGCCGATTACGGCATTAAATCCCAAAACAGTCAGAGCAACACTTGAAAAACCGCCAATATCTAAAAATGCTTTTAATAATGAATATACTAAGCAATCTGATAAAGTTATTGAGCGTTTAAAATATATACAGCCGGGAGAAAATGTTTGGACGGCAAATTTGCCGAATCATCTGAAATTAAATGTAAAAGGTGCTAAGTTAAGCCAAATTTACCGCAGACTGCATCCCGATAAACCGGCATATACAATTACCGGTAGCGGAGGAGGAGGGACTCATGGCTATCATTGGAAAGAACCGCGTGCGCTGACAAACAGAGAAAGGGCGCGTATTCAAAGTTTTCCCGATGATTTTATTTTCGAAGGTTCTAAAGAAAGTGTTCGCAAACAGATAGGGATGGCAGTGCCGCCCCTCTTGTCAGAAATTATTTTTACGGCAGTATTAAAAACTTTTGCGGGAATTACATACCCATGTGTTGAACCGAATTTAAAAAATAAACGCATTTCGTTTGATTAAAAAGGATATGCAAAATGAAAAAATTAGAAGCTGTTAATATTATAAAAGAAAAACTAAATACAGATTTAAAAGAAGCTGAAATGATACTTGATAAGGCGGTAGCCGGCGGTGAAATTTTTGATGCCAATGGTATCGAAGATTGGCTTAATGAAAGATTTCTTCCTAACTTAATTTTTATAGATGAAGAAGGATATTCGCAGATGTGTATTGATGCGTTAAAGATTTTAAGCAAAACCGCTCCCACAGATTATGGAAGCAGTCGTCAGAGAGATCTATGACACTTATGGGCAGATATGACCAGAGGATATTTAGGTGAATATGCTTTTGCGATGTTCCTAAAAAAACAATGGGGAATTACTGCGAAATTAGGGCATGAAATCGGAGAGTTAAAAGATTATTTGCCGATGGATATTCATCAAATTAAAGAAGCCCAGGCAGAATATAGAACTCCCCGGTTGAAAATCGGTATCAAAGCAATTAAATGGAATGGCATCTGGCTGGATATATCGGGAGATCAATTTAATCATTCCGACATACATGTATTGGTTAAAGTAGGTACCGGCAGAGATTACCTGTTCGCGTTTTTTAAGAAAATAAGTGTATTTAAAGATAAAATTTTAAAAATTGGACAACAAGTCGGCTCTTTATCTGAAAAAGAAGCTGAAGATTTATATAATGATTTGCCGTCGTTTAAACCTATTTCTGCCTATATATGCGGTTTTGTAAAAAAAGACGCGAAATATTCCCGCTTGCCTTATGCCGGGAAAAAAGGAAGACTGCATTATACAATCTGTTCATGGAATGGACCAATCAGTCCCGGAGACTTAGAAGCTGTTAAACAAAAAGAAAATGTAATCGGCAAAGTTAAGTTTGAAGGAATAGGTAGCTTCGCTCATGATAAAGGGTATTTGTTTAACGCGGGCAGTCTTTTATGGGGAAAAAGCGACTGGGATTTTGTTAAAACACATTTATAAATAAAATAGATGGATAACTAAAGAAAGTATATATAGCTTTTATTTCCAGATCTAACTAAGGAAGAATCTGTTAGAAAAGCTCAACAATTTCCTAAAAATGTGGTTGATTGGGAGAAAACATATGAAAAAGCCGCGAAAAATTCTATAGCAACACCTGTGTTTATGAAGAATAAGAAAAATAAAAATATAACAGAGAATTTTAGAGGTGCGCTGTGAATTTTGGGTCAGAGTTTTTTCAAAACCGCGGACTTTTGTTAGATGCTTTGATACGGATAAGGCACCATCTGTCTCTACAGAATTTCGAGATGGGTGGAGGCTATTTGTCCTGAGTTTATCGAAGGATATTCTGTTTCTGCAATTTTCTATTCACTATTCACCATTCACTATTCACCAACAACTATTCTATTGCATAATATTGCATAATAGGGAGGGACTGGAAGATACATAGTACCCCCTTTGGGTGCTTGAAGCAAGTTTTTTATTAAGTAAAGCGTCAAGATCGACAGGTGGCAACATTAAAGCGTCTATAGTGAGGTCAGGATTTTTTTCTTTGGCTAATTGCCAGGGGC
>JBDRBQ010000024.1:0-13725 GCA_043822625.1 Candidatus Omnitrophota bacterium
CATATTATAAATAAAGGAGATGCGCATGACAAAATTTGGCCATGAAAAGGTTGTCATTTAGGTTGTCATTTAGGTTGTCGTTTGGTATAATATGATTATGAAATTTAAACCAGTATATAAAATAACCAATAAGATACTTAACAATATCTCCCGGATAATTGCCGGAAGAGAAGTTATAGAGCATTCTAAAATTATCCCTAAATGGGAACTTAAACTTAAAAAAGAAGCACGAATTCACAATGCCCATTCTTCAACAAGTATCGAAGGTAATATACTTACGCTTAAACAGGTTAAAACTCTTTCCGAACACAAAGAAATCATCGCCTCCGTGAAGGATAAACAGGAGGTTTTGAATTACCTTGAAGCTTTAGATGCTATCCCCAAGTATGTTGCTAAAAAAACAATAGATATTAAACTTTTCTTAGCCATTCATAAAACTCTGACAAAAGGTACATTGCGCGATGAAAAAAATTGCGGTGTTTTTAGAGACAAACAGGTTTTTGTGGGAAAAAGAATTTTTGACGGCACTGGTTTCAGGGAAATAGTAGAGTATATGCCTCCCAAGACAAAAGATGTTCCTCAATTAACAGCTGAATTCTTGAAGTGGCTTAACTCAGATAATACAAAAGAAATCAATCCTGTTATTCTCGCGGGGATTGTCCATTATGAAGTCGCGCGAATACATCCCTTTATTGACGGTAACGGCAGGACAGCGCGTTTAACGGCATCGTTGATTTTGTATAAAAGCGGCTTTGACCATAGAAGATTTTTCGCGCTGGATGATTATTATGATGAAAACAGAACCGCCTATTACTCGGCGTTAAAAACAGTCCAGATAAACAATGGCGACACTACAAGCTGGCTTGAATATTTTACGGAGGGCGTTTTATCTTCGGTTGATAAAGTGAAAAATTTTATCTCCGGAATAGGCATTTCTCTCAACATAGAAGAAGGACAAAGAATAGAATTGACATCCAAGCAGATGAAAATTTTAGAACGAATTAAAGAAAAGGGCAGGGTTACAAATAAAGATTTAAGAGTAATGTTTGGCATAACCCGCCAGGCAATACTTAAAGAGATTTCTAAATTGATAAATGCGAAGCTGATTGAGCTTGCAGGTAAAGGCAGAAACGCATATTACAAAATTTCAGAATAATTTAAAATCCAGCTAAGAAGTTATAATTTATGGTTGGATGAAAAAAATTAAGGCATAGAAAAAGGGTGTTGATTTTTTAAAACTATTAAAGATTAAATAGTAATCAACGGAAGTATTTCTCCTCCACCCCAACATAAAAAAGCCCTCTTAAAAATTAAGAGGGCTTTTGATATCTTGGAAAAAGTTTATCTTGAGAGATTATTTAACCGAAACTATTTCCACGTCGAAATTCAGAGTTTTGCCGGCAAGAGGATGGTTCATGTCAACTACTATGATGTCATCCTTAATCTCGGAAATGCGCATAATTTGTGTCCTTCCGTCGGGAGTGCCGGCTTGTAAAGCCATTCCAACCTGTGGTTCAATTTCACTGGGCAGTTCCGATTTAGGTACTTCCTGAAATGCCGCCGGATCGATATTGCCGTATCCTTCTTCGGGCGTAACGATTACGCTTTTCTTGTCTCCGGCCTTCAAACCTTCCAATGCCTTGTCGAGACCCTGAATAATTTGTCCTGATCCCTGCACGTATGTTAACGGGCCTCTATCTTTTGAGGTGTCTATTACCTGGTCATCAACTGTGAGCGTGTAGTTAATAGCGACTTCTTTACCGTTTTGGATAGTCATTTCTTTTTCCCCTTTGTCTTTAGATTTGGCAAAACAAGTTGATCCGGTTAATATTAACCCAATTACCGCGAGCATGATAAAACGTTTCATGTTTTTCCCTCCTTGTATAATATTCGTATTGTCAAAACTTTCGTGCTTGTTTAAAACCCTAAATCCTAACGCTGTGTACGACTGTCAAGAAGAGGATTTTTAAAAATCTCCCCTAACCTCCGCGCAAGGCGGACATATGCCTCTTTTGCAAAGAGGGGAATGTCAAATTTTCCCTTCGGTGTGTACCCGCTTGGGGGTGGTGGGGGATTATCAAATTAAACAAAAATAGCAAGTTCAGTCATCTCGAACCAGCGGTTCAAAAATAGCTAAACAATCTTTATATAATACTCATTGCGTGTAATATGTCAAACATTTTTTGATTGTGTAATATTTATGGGGCAGTACAGAGGGTACTATTTATAAATTTCCCTTCTATGCCCCAAATCGATAATATAAACGATAAGCTTATTTTTGTGTAGTGTATAAATTACGCGATAATCGCCTACGCGCAATGAATAATCGCCGGCGAGCCTGCCTTTTAGGCGTTTGCCTTGTTGTGGATCTTCTTTAAGCCCTTCTATGGCGGAGATAAAACGCGAATAGAGTTTTCTATCTACCGCGTAAATTTTTTCTAACTCTTTGGCGGCAAGTTTAGATAATTCTATTTTATACATCTAATTTCTCGATTTTCTTGCGTAATGATTCCAGGGAAACGATTTTGTTCTCTTTAATTTGCTGTTTAGCTTTTTTAATTCTTGCCGCGGTTTCTTTATGGGAAAGTATTTCGATGGTTTCCAAAAGTCCTTCATAATCATCGGGACTCATAATTACAGCTACCGGTTTTCCTCTTTTGGTAATGATATAACGGTCCAATTTAGCGTCGATGCTCTTTATCACCGATGGAAGCCCCGGTCTTAATTTTTTCAAAGTTATGGTATTGAGCATAATTTTTACCTCCAGGCAAAGTATACATTAAAATGTATACTTTGTCAACAGTATCGCAAACTTAGTAGTATGCTTAATGGACAAGAAGAAAAAACTTGAATTTTCGTGTTTCTGGAGTATGATTTATGTATGCAGAGAAAAGTGGTAGAGGTGTAATAAAAGAAACGCGGATAATAACCGTAAAGCAAAAGCCCCATTGTTCTAAAAAAGATGAAAAAAATATCAAAAGAATATGAAATAGGTAATAAAAGTACGGACAAGTTGATAAGTGAACTTGCCGAAATATCCGGTTCTCGCGAGACTGAATATCTTTTGCGCGAAATACTAACAACTGCCGTTAAGCTGGGATTAGAGTCGAATGATGAGGCGGATTTAAAACTTGTCAATACCACGCTGAAGGAATTAAGGTATTCACTTAAAATATTTTCTCCTTATAGAGCCGTTAAAAAGGTCGTAATTTTCGGTTCGGCGAGATCGAAAAAAACATCCGCCGAATACAAAATGGCTGAGCAATTCGCGCGAAAATTGACGGCAAAAGGTTACATGATTGTAACCGGCGGTGGGCCCGGCGTTATGGAGGCAGGGAATAAAGGGGCTGAAGCTGGAAAAGAATTTGCTTTGAATATCCGGCTTCCTTTCGAGCAAAACCCCAACCCATTTATCAGCGAAAAAGACAAAATAATTAATTTTAAATATTTTTTTACCAGAAAACTAATTTTTGTCAAAGAGACCGACGCGACCGCTCTTTTCCCTGGAGGATTTGGCACCAATGACGAAGGATTTGAAATGCTTACTTTAATCCAAACCGGTAAATCTAAGCCCAGGCCTATTGTTTTAATGGAGCCGGAGGGTTCGACATACTGGAGAGTGTGGAAGAATTTTGTGAATAAAGAGTTGGCAAAAAATGGTTTTATCGATAAAGCCGATTTCAATCTTTTTCGCGTCGTGAAAAGCGCGGATGAAGCAATTGAATATATAGAAAATTTTTACCGCGTGTATCATTCGATAAGATATGTTTCCGGTTTAACTGTATTAAGATTGAATAAAGAAATTTCCGCCAAGACATTAAAGTTCATAAATAAAGAATTTAAAGATATTTTGACCGGCGGCGAAATTAAAATTTCTTCTCCGACGGATGAAGAAATTCAAAAAAAAGAATACCTCGGCCTTCCTCGTCTGGCGATGAAGTTTAATTTTATGGGTTATGGCAGGCTATGTGAGATGATCGGTATTATTAACGCGGACTAATTAGTTTATAATTGGTGATTCTGAGTTTGCAGGTAGAAAATTCAATATGGTTTAATTTATTGCCATCGGGACTTTTACGCCCAAGATTATCTTTTGCGGTCTTAGCCCTTCCCAAAATTCCCCATCACGAAAGGGTTCTTTGAACCATTCAAAATGTCTAATCCGGCAAGAGTGGTATGCCCGCCTTTTGTTTGCGCGGATAAAAAAATAAGAGTTCCTACGTCGTATAAAGGAAGTCCTTCGAGACTAAGATAATCAACCGCGTGCGTTTTTAAGAACACCCTGATTTTTTCAAAGTCCGGGTGTTTTGTTATATCGCCTAAGAAGAATATCTTTCCATCCGGAAGTACACCCGATGCCCCTCCGATAAAACCGTGTTTTTCCCCCGGTAATTCAATATTGCCCGGAGTTATGGATAATGCTTCTATGCCGTTCTCTTGCGCGGCCTTTTTTATGCCCTTGTCGCAAGTGATTAGGGCCTTTTCCTTAACAGGTATAACTGAACATCTGGAGTATCCTTGATTGCAATGTACAAAGTTCAAGTTTAATTTTTCCGCCTCTCTTTTTATCGCGGCATCGGTTAGGTGCGTATTATGAAAAATATATTTTCCGACACGCGCGGCGTTTATAGAAGCGGTAGCCGGATAAGTTCCGGCAGGATTTTTTTCGGCGGGAATTAATTCAATAGCGGTGTTTTTTAATTTTTTTATAAATTCTCCCGCGACGATAGGGGCATGAACAAGAGTATTTTTGTTTATCTGAAAAAAGAAAATATCAGGATGAGAAACGATAGAGTGATAGACATTATCAAATGGAGCAAGAGGCAGAAGCGTTAAAGTAGGCATAAATTCTTTTAATTTAGAAATATATTTTGCCGGAATTTGCGCGCTGTGAATTAATAGCATTTTGGGTCCTTTTGAATAATAGTGAATAGTTTAATGGTGAATGGCAGGCAGTAATTATAAATACGACTCATGAATTACCCGTTGACGAAAACCCGTATTTGGTAATTGTTTTAATTTTGTTATTTTCGAACAGAATTTGTATAGTGCCTTTTTTTAGTTTATTTTTTTGTTCAAAAAGGTTTTTCCGGTTTAAAATTTTCTCGACGTAATCGGCGTTGGTTCGTTTATAACCTAAAACATAAGAGGCGTCGAGCGGATTATAATAAATTTTTTTAATAGAGGTTATATCTTTTTCCAGCTCGAAGAAGTGCTTAAACATTTTTTTGTAAATATAAGTTTCCACTTTTTGCCTGAAAGCCGGATGAAAAGGCCCGTCGAGGATTTCTTTTCCGGATAAAAGCCCTTCTGAGGGATGCAGTCCACAGCGTATAACTTTAACATGATTTCTTTCAAATAATTCTATAAGTAAGGCACACCGCCTAATAGCTGTACTTTCTGAAAGAGGCTTGTATAAACCTTTTTTCCACATTTCGGCAAGCTCGGTTCCTTTGATAACAAGGACCGGATATATGCGGACTTCACCCGCGCCCATGTCTATTGAAAGTTTCGCGGTATTTAGTTCATCTTTTAACGTGCTTCCCGGCAGACCGGTCATTATCTGGTGTCCGAGAGAAATATTATTGCTAAGAATTAATTTTGATGCCTTTTGAATATCATTTAAAGAGTGACCGCGTTTTATTTTTTTTAAAACCCTGTTCGAAGCCGACTGAACACCGAGCTCTATACATGTTACCCAATATTTTTTGAGCATATCAAGAGAAGGCTGATTTATATAATCAGGCCGGGTAGAAAGGCGGACACCGTGTATTTTTTTCTGCTTAATAAAAGGCCTTGTTTTTTCAAGGTACTCTTTTTGCAGTTCTCCATCGAGTCCGGTAAAAGAGCCGCCGAAAAAGCCTATTTCCACCCGCGCGTTTTGCCGCGGAATAGTTTTTAAATATTCGCGTATAGTTGGGGCAATATCTTCAGGGAGTGAACATTTGTTCTTGCCGGATATTTTATCCTGCCTGCAGAATATGCAGGTAAAAGGACACCCCTTATGCAAAATAAAAAAAGGAATAGTGTAATGTTTGTTCATGGGTTTGTTACTGGAAATAATGCCTGCCGCGCGCTGAATTTACGGGATAGTATCATTTTGCCTAAAACAATGCTGTGACTTTTTTATATAAAGACGGCAGGCAATTTTGCCGCAAACGAAATTTTGTGCCGTGGTTGTGTCCTGTACGCACGTCAAAATCAACTAATATTTTTGCTTCTTCAATTATTTTAAGAAAGTGCTCAAAGTTGAATTCTTCGAGCAGTAAAGCTTTTTTGTAGTGATAAAATTCTTTACCCGATTCTTTTTTTACCTCTGCTTGAAGATAAAAACAATTTAACAGCTTAGTGCCTGCTTTATGTTCTAAATCATTGAATCCCCAATATGGCTGAGGCTCAAGTTCTGCAAGCCCCACTCTTTTTTTAACGGATTTTAGCCAAGTCGAATGTCTTTTTGAAACTTTAGAATAATCGAATGATATCAATACTTTCTTTCGCGTTCTATCAATTTTTACCATAAACCCGCGGTCACTTGGATTCGCGCCGTGTATTGTTTGTCGGAAGCTCATTTCATTTTTAGGATAAGTTTTTCCGGCTTTATCATGTTTCCATCCGTATTTAGGCAATAACAGCTGAGGCACAAATCGTATTGCTCTTGGAGAGGGCTCGATATGAAATAATGTTGTCAATGAGGAGGAATTTATTCGTTGACATTTTAATTCCCATTCTGCCGCGTTTGGTATGGGTAAGTTATTTTCTTTTATGCCGAGCAAGTCTTCAAGTGTGTTGCCGATGCCTCCGTGATTTCCATGTCTGGCGTTGGCAACCCAGCCTTTATTTGATATCTCAGTCAGTTTTTTTATTAGTTCTTTTTTTGTATAAATTTTCATTAGAAAAAGGTTAATTGGGTGTTTAAGGTTTTTATTTCACTACGCGTTTCATTTCTTTTTAAACGCTCTTCTGCCATCTTACAATATTCAGGGGATATGTCAATTCCAATAAACTGTCTGCCCAAGCTTTTAGCTGTAACAGCTGTTGTGCCCGAGCCCATAAAAGGGTCCAAAATTAGTTTCGCGTTAGTAGAAGAGATGCACCGTTCGATTAAAGCCACGGGGAAAGGCGCCGGATGATTATTTTTCATTTCTTGAGCGAATTCCCACACATCTCCATAAGCGTTTGCTTTTTTCGCGAGTTTAAATTTAGGTTTTGGAATAAGATAAATTACCTCGTAAGTTGGGAGAAAGTAACCCGGATTGAAATTGATCCCGCCTTTTCTTTTCCACACGATTATTTGTCTTACAGGGAAACCGGTTACAATGTCTTGACGGTCTTGTAATAATCCGCCCTGAACGCGCCATTTATGATTATACATTATAGCGCCGCTGTCACTTATTACGCGAAACATTTCTTTTAGGCATTGTCGTTGCCACTTAGAATATTCATCATGGGGCATGCAATCGTTATGATGTGAGTAGCCGTTTACCAATGCCGCGTTTTTCCATTTTCCGCCCCTGCCGTCTTTCATGCCGTTACCGGTTGAATTTTTTAGATTATAAGGAGGACTGGTTACTACTAAATCAACACTTCCGTCGGGGATTTGCCGCATTATTTCAAGGCAATCGCCACGGATAATTTTGTCAATGAAATCATCGGGATAGTTTAGTTTTTTACTCTTGTTCGCGCTAAGGGTTTTGTTACTGTTCGCGGAAGGATCGATTTTTGAGCGGTCGGATTGATTTTTGATGAGATCAACGACTATGCCTTGAATTTTTATATTATCCTCCGGCACAATTATCGGCTTGAATTTCGGATTAGCCGGTTCAAGGCGTACCGCGTTTTTGGTTTTATAGATTTTCTTTAAGGTTACTTCATAATTATTGATTAACGCTACGACTTTTTGACCGTCATTTGCTGTAGGCTGGCTTTTGATTATAACAATATCGCCGTCTTGTATGTTTTCTTCTTTCATGCTTTCGCCTTTTACCCGCAGGGCGAAATAATCACCGCCGTTTTTTACTTTACTTTGAGGCACGGCAATGCTTTCTTTATATTCTATGGCCTCGATTGGATGTCCGGCCGCGATTGTGCCGAGCACCGGTATCCGCACTAATTTTTGTTCGGAAAATACATCCAAGGCGCGGGGCAGATTATCTTCTTTATGCAGATACCCCATATTTTTTAACGCCTGAATATGATGGTGCGCGGTAGAAACAGAAGCGAACTTGAAATGTTTTTTTATCTCTTCTAAAGCCGGCGCGTAATCATTACTATGTATATATTTTTTAACATACTCTAAGATCTGCTTTTGACGTTTTGTTAACATAAATACACCTTTCGCGCGAGGGTTGATTTTCTATTTATTTTCTAATATAATACAACTTATCGCAAACGTCAAGGGGGAAGGTTAAATAATCATAATAAAAATAGGAGATACAATAATGATTAAAAATTTATTTAAGCTTGTATTAGGAATTTCCATTATTACCATTTTAAGTGTCGGTTTGTATTTTAAGTTTTTTAAAATCAGTAATAATACAAATATTAATATTAATAAATCACCAGGGGTTATAGTATCAGAAAATCAACAAGGAGGCATAACTGCCAATGTAGTTAATGTCATACAATCTAATCCACAGAAGCATTTTAATGACACAATGGCCAGTGAATTAAATAAATATTTACCAAAAGATAAAAAAGAACCAGTTGCTGTTAGCCATAAATTGGGGAGCATTGAAGCTGAACAACTTGCTGAGGAGATTGAGAATTATTTGATATCTATGGGATACTTAGAAGTACACACGCTTTCTTCTATATATAAATCTTCTAATAAAAAAGGCATTTTGATAGGAAAAGAAAAAGGGCTTATTTTCGATAGGATGGAAGATGAAGTATTTTTTGTTGGAGTGAACTATTAATTTTATGATTATTGTTTGTATATTTAGAAGCAGATAATTGCTTTTTGTGGGTTAAATCAAATTATTAAAAGGAGCAAGATATGCGAAAGAAAACTAATGAAATTGAACAGGCACATAAATTAGCTGTTTTTAAGGGCAGGCAGATAAGAAGGGTAATTTATAATAACGAATGGTGGTTTTCGGTGATTGATACGGTAGAAGCTCTCACCGGAACAAATAGAGGCAGAAAATATTGGAGCGACCTCAAGAAAAAGCTAATTAATTAGGGTTATAATGAAGTGTCCGAAAAAATCGGACAGTTGAAAATGGCAGCCCCTGACGGAAAATTAAGGCTTACAGATTGCGCGAATACAGAGACTATGTTTCGCATAATTCAGTCAATTTCGTCCCCTAAAGCTGAGCCTTTTAAACGTTGGCTGGCAAGGGTTGGTTATGAGAGGGTTAAGGAAATTGAAGATCCTGAATTGGCAATTAAGCGTACCAGAATGTTATATAAGGCAAAAGGATATTCAGAGGCTTGGATTGAGAAGCGTATGCGTGGTATTGCCATCCGTGAAGAATTAACGGACGAATGGCAAAAAAGAGGCATTGAGGAACAAAAAAACTATGCTATTTTAACGGCTGAAATATCCAAAGCCGCCTTTGATATGACGCCTTCGGACTATAAAAAGTTTAAGAATTTAAAGCGTGAGAATTTGCGAGATCATATGAATGATTTAGAACTTATATTTTCTATGCTTGGTGAAGCCTCAACTACAGAAATTATCCGCAGTAAAAACGCTCAAGGCTTTGTGGAAAATAAAAAATCTGCCAGACAGGGCGGTGAAGTCGCGGGGAAAGCCCGCATGGATTTAGAGAAGAAAAGCGGCAAAAAAGTCTCCAGTAAGAAAAATTATCTGAAACTTTCGCAGGATAAAAAATTGTTAGAAAGAAAAAAATATAACGAATAAGTTAAAAAAATAACAAAGTCGGCACAAATGAATTTTACTTAGGTATGCAAATATTTTGGTATATCGAGCTGGGAAAAACTGGAATAAAAGAGATATCCCAATGGCCGTGTTTTGAAATTTATCCGGATGCTATTATGTATCTATTTCAAAAGTCTTTTTTTCATCATGGCCATACTTAAAAAAGTACAGATAATCGCGATAGCCGTGAGCCAAAAGAGTTCTATTGCCTGAATTTGATGGAAATTTCCGAAAACTATGCCGCGCAAAACTGAAACCAGAAAAGTCAGCGGCAGGATATGCGCCGCGTATTGCGCCCACGCGGGGAGTGAATCGATTGGAAAAAAAACGCCGCTGAAAAGAAACATGGGTGTGATAAATAAAAAAACGGGAAAGTTAAACATTTCTATATCTCTGACGATGGACGTGAAACACATCCCCAGACTTGAAAATGTCATGCCTGCCAAAAAAGTAATCGGCAGAATAATAAGCGCGTCCGACCATGAAATTAGTCCCCATATTCCGGAGATGATAAGCATAACCGTGCCCGCGAAAAGGGCTTTGGTCGCGCCCCACATAATTTCTCCTAGGATTACATCTTCCAGTAATAGCGGAGTGGATAAAATCGCGTCGTATGTTTTCTGATAATACATCCGCACAAAAGAAGAATAGGTTGTTTCGAAAAACCCGTGATTCATTACCGCGGTTGCCACAAGGCCGGGAGCGATAAATTTAAGATATGTAACAGCTTGCCCATTGTAAGACACATCGCGTACTAAATTTCCCAGCCCCACGCCGAAAGCGAAAAGGTATAATAACGGTTCAAGTACCGGGGGGATAAAATTTACTTTCCAGGTGGCTTTATATACATCGAAATTTCTCTGCCATACCCGCCACATTCGCCAACTAATATTTTTGAAGATTTTTTTCATTGAATTTCCTATAAGTTCGATCATTATGTATATTCCTCTTTCCCCAAGTCCCACCTACGGGGTGGGACTTGGGGAAAGAGGAATAGGATTTAGGGTCACGATTCTCTAAGTTCCCTGCCGGTCAATTTTAGAAAAACATCTTCTAAATTCGCCATGCGCAAAAGACAAAAATCCTCGCCGAATTTTTGGTAAATTTCCGGCCACAAATCAGGAATGGCCTCCCCGTGAATGAAATAATGAGTTTGAGTTTTTTCATAGGCAAGATTTTTGGACTTTAAATAATGTTCTGTTTCTTTACTGCCCGCTGAGATTTCTATTATAGACGAGCCTATATATTTTTTAACCAGTTCCTTGGGAGTTCCTTCTACAATAATTTTCCCGTAATCCATAATTACAAGCCGGTCGCAGAGATGAGCCGCTTCTTCCATGTAATGGGTAGTTATCAATATCGTCGCGCCTTCTTTTTTTAATTGATGAAGTTTTCCCCATATTTGATGCTTTGATTGCGGGTCCAGCCCTGTTGTGGGTTCATCGAGGATAAGGAGTTTCGGATTGTTTACCAGAGACCGCGCGATAACAAGACGGCGTTTCATTCCGCCGGATAATTCTTCAATGCGGGATTTTCTTTTTGAATAGAGCCCCATAAAATGCAGTAATTCTTCACAGCGGCGGAGGGCTTCTTTACCGGTAATATCAAAATAACGCGCGAAGACGCGCAGATTGTTTTCTACGCTTAAATCAGGATCCAGATTATCTTCCTGCGGACAGATACCAATATCTTTCTTAATAAGGCGGGGATTTATTCGTACAGGCTTATTTAAAACTGTTAATTCTCCGGCGGTTGGTTCCAGAAAGCAGGAAAGCATGCGTATAGTCGTAGTTTTGCCGGCGCCGTTAGGGCCTAAAAATCCGAAGCATTGTTGTTTTTTTACGGAAAAATCTATATTGTTTACAGCAGTTAGATTACCGTATGATTTTGAAAGGCCGCAACTTTGTATAACATTTTGTTCTGAAGCTTCCATAAAACCTCGATTTTTAAACTTTGAAAAACCTGCCGAATAACTAATTTTCTTATTATAACAATAGGAAAAGTATTTTGCTATACTTTTTTGCGCGCGATATACGGTAATGCCGGATAATTTCAGATATAATTCAAAAATTGACACGGGAATTTATAATTAGTATAATCCTAAGTATAATTGCAAGTGGTTTTTGGGAAAGCGTTTTAGATTAAGCGGAGGAGTGCCGGAGTCCGGTTGAACGGGCCTGTCTTGAAAACAGGAAGGGTCGTAAGGCCCTCGTGGGTTCGAATCCTACCTCCTCCGCCATCAGTCTACGCTAATCACTTATCGTGCTTAGCTTCGCCTGATTGCGTATATATAGCATAGGGAGGAGAACTCAAAAAGGGGTTTTCCCGCCACAAATTATCGGCGGACATGCGGGGAATCCAGGAATATATCTTTATTTTCTTTAGCTATTTCTATGAATTCATCCGCTATGATAGAAGAAATTGCATCCAACAGCTTTTGAATAGAGGGATTATCCAGCCAACAAAAGTTTACCGGATGGTTTTCCGGACAGATATTTTTTTCGGTTTCTAAAACGTGTAAATTCTTCATAAAAATCTTGCGTTTATCCCAAAAAAGGTATATATTATGCCTTAATAGTATAAAAAAAAGCAGGCGTAATGCCACTTAATACGACTAAATTATGCTATTAAAGGTATATTATGTCAAGGGTTATTTTTTAAGTAGGCAAGGAATTTATCTATATGAAAAATCAAGGAAATAACTACGCTTTTATTGATAGCCAAAATTTAAATCTTTCCATTAAAGATCAAGGGTGGCAACTTGATTTTAAGCGGTTCAGAAAGTATTTAGAGGATAAGTATGCTGTTACCAAGGCGTTTATTTTTATCGGTTATATACCAACAAATCAAATTCTTTATACCAGATTGCAAGAGTATGGATATATCTTAATTTTTAAGCCGACTTTATTTCTCCCGAATGGAAAGCCTAAAGGGAATATAGATGCTGAGTTAGTGCTGCATACAATGTTGGAATATGAAAATTATGATAAAGCAATGATCGTTTCCGGGGATGGTGATTTTCATTGCTTGATAGAGCATCTTGCCAGGGAAAACAAGCTATTAAAGATAGTTATTCCTAATCGTCGTGATTTTTCATCTTTGTTAAGAAAATTTGTTCCTCAGATGCTGTTTATGAATGGGTTAAAGGATAAATTGGAATATAAAAAGAGATAAAAAAAAGAGGCATTACCTCGGGACGGAACCCTTTGGATAGCCTCTTATCGTGATACAATTAAAGTATACCATATATATGTATGTTGTCAAGGAAGAAAAATGGACGCGAAAAAATTGGGCAAGAAAATTAAATTGGCTCGTGTAGAAATGGATTTAACCCAAACCCAGCTTGCCGAAAAAATCAATGCCAAACAAAAAAGCATTTCACGATATGAATCTGGAATAACCATGCCGTCAATTGAAACACTAATGAAAATCGCCAAGGTGCTTAATAAGCCAGCGGGGGATTTTTTGGAAGAGTAGAGGAAAAGAAAGATACCCCTAGTTTTAAATTTGGTGGGCAGTGGCAGTTTGAGAAGCATACGCTTGAGAAGTTGAGAAAAAAGGGTTGAAGCCTTTTGGGCGGAATTATGAGAAAATAAGTTATAGGAGTAGGTGTTGGGCAAAATATTAGATAACAAAAATCATGGGACAGTAGGAGATGCGCTTAAGGGGGCTATATCAGGGGGCTCTAAACTTTCTTTTATATCATCATGTTTTACGATTTACGCATATCGGGAATTGAAAAGTCAGCTTGAATCTATTGATGAGTTGCGATTTCTTTTTGTTGAGCCGGCGTTTGTAAGAGATATAAACAAAAAAGAAATTCGTGAGTATGAGATTAAGAG
>JBDRBQ010000025.1:0-28493 GCA_043822625.1 Candidatus Omnitrophota bacterium
TAAAAGTTTGGATTGTTCCTCAGGATAATGATTTATATTTAAGTTATCTTTGCGGTCAGCCTATGGATTGGAATGCTGAAGCATGGAGATATAATATTTTTATGGACTTAGATGATAATATTGAAACCGGTTACAGAGGATTGGATAATAAATGGGCATTAGGCGCGGATTATCTTGTTCAGGGAGCCACTGTCTATAAATTCAACGGGGCAGAGTCTAATGGATGGTCGTGGGAAGATTTGGGGATGTGTTCTTATTCGGTTGACGGAGCTCAGGCGGAGGTAGCGGTGCCATATTCTTTGATTGATTTAAAACAGAATCAAAAAATAAAGGTTTTATTCTATGGTGATAACGCTAAGAAAATAGATTACGTGCCGGACGATTATATGAATAAAACGATTATTGTAATAAAATAAATTTTTGATATATAAAATTGGTAATTAGTGTGACCCACTGAAGAGTCACCATGTTACCGGCATAAAAAAGGAGAAGTTGAATGAAGGGGGTAATTTTAGCTGCCGGCAAAGGCACGAGGATGAAGGATTTGACTAAGGATAAACCGAAACCAATGGTGGAAACCGGCAAACGTTTAATTTTAGAGCATGTTTTTAATCAAGTTAAGAAGGCTGGAGTAAAAGATCTTCTTGTTATAACCGGATATTATGCCACTATTATAGAAGATAATTTTAAAGACGGGAGAGATTTTGGTTTAAACATAACTTATATGAGACAGGAGACTCTCGACGGAACCGGAAACGCGACTAAACTGGCTGAAAATTTCGTTGACGGAGACACGTTCCTCCTTACTTACGGGGATATTATGAGTTCTGTAGAAAACTATCCGCATATGATAAAAGAATTTAACAATGATCCCTCTGATGCCTTATTGGCTTTAACATGGGTAGAAGATCCTTATAGAGGAGCGGCTGTTTATTTGGGAGAAAATAATAAAATAGAAAAAATTATAGAAAAGCCACCAAAAGGCACTTCTACCAGCAATTGGAATAATGCCGGTATTTATATTTTTTCACCTGTAGTATTCGATTATTTAAGGAAAATCAAACTTTCTCCAAGGGGAGAATATGAATTGCCGGATGCTATTACTTTAATGATGCAGGACAAACGCGACGTAAGAGGTTTTAAATTAGACGGTTATTGGGGAGATTTAGGAACCCCTGAAGATGTTATAAGGATGAACGAGATATTGGAAGATTTGAAAAAATAAAAACAGGAAATGTGATTTTTTATAATTATGACAGAAAATATTATGTATAAACAGAAAATGGATGATAAAGAACTTTCGGATATTTCTGATGTTATTTCTAAATATGCCCGCCGCAGGTTATATAAAACTTTGCGGGATAAAATAGAAAAAAGTGATTTAGAACCCGCGGCAAAGATAGAAATAGCTAAAAAAGATTATACTTTATCTATAGATGAAAAAGCAGGTATCTTTTTTGGATATTCTAAAAAAGGAGATAAGTATCCGATTGTTTTTAGTCTTGAGGATTTGGAAAGCGGCCAAAAAAATTATCTGCTTTTCAGCGACAGGAAAACAAAAGCGGAAATTTTCCGGTCTGCTAATAACGAGCTGATTTTAATAAGGTTCGATGATAAGGTGTTAAAAATAGAAATTGTTTTGGAGCCAAAAGAAGATCATTTGATAATAAACGGCCGGGTGAAATCAAATTCTCAGAAAATTGTTCGTATCGGTATTGAATTGCAAATAGACGCTGTTGGGTGGAACTGGCATAAAGGAGTCCGCGATGTTTGCGCGGTAGAGGAAGGAAACACATATTATCTTTTGGGTAAGGATTATAAATTAGGCAAAAACGGTAAAATTCCTTATTATCCTTTCGGCAATCTTTCCAATGACGATGTCGGTTTTGTATTAGGCGTAAATCCTCAGGAACCCCGCATATTCGAAATAAGTTATGACGCGCGTCAAAAACATTATCAGCTTTTTTTCGATATGGCTATAACTTCTAAAACGAAAAACTTCCCTAATGAGGCTAACTTTTCAGCCTTTCTTTTATGTCTGAAAGAAGAAGACCGAAATACGGGTTTCCGCACGGTATTAAAAAAGTATTATCAGCTGTTTCCCGAAGTGGAAATTAAGCGTGTTGAAAAGGAAGGCAACTGGATGCCTTTTTATAATATTGCCGGTGTTGAAAAAGCGGAAGATTTTTGTTTTGCTTATCACGAATTGAATATTTTTTATGATGGGACATTAAGAAGTAAAGTCAATATAGATTATAATGTTTCGGGAGGAATTTATAATTTTGTCTATACCGAACCATGGTTAGCGTGGGTGCATATGCCCAAAGACATGGAAAGAACTTATGATACATTGCTGGATTTTGTTAAGGCAAGTCTAAATTCGGAAGATGAAAAAATAAGAGAATTCGCTTCTGCCGTGTTATGCTCAGCGATTAAGGATAGTGAGGGAAAGTATTATGTGCGTTTCGCCGACGCCCCGTGGTGCTGCGGAGCGGTTTTTAATACCAACACAGATCCCGCTATAAAGACAGGCGGAATGTCTTGGGTTAATCGCGCCCAGACGGTTTTGAGACAAGTTATTAGATCTATGAAAGACCCGCGTTTTCACGGGATATATTTGGATTCTATGCAGTCTGTCGAATTGACACATGATTATGACGAAACTCATTTCGAAACAACGGAATTCCCGTTAACTTTTGAAAAAGATAAAAAAATGCCTGTTGTATGCCAATTCATTTCCGCTTATCATTTAACTGAACTGTTGGCTGATTATTTGCATTCTCAGGGGAAATTATTAATGGCTAATTTTCCGGCAGCGTTTACTTTTTTTATGCAGCATATAGATGTTCCAGGGGAAGAAATCGGATGGATAGAGAGCGGTCAGTACAAACCTGTGGATGAAGAAGAATTAATTATGCGCCGGGCTTTAAGCTGTAAGAGACCGTATGTTTTTCTGCAGTCGGTTAATTTTGACGAATTTACTAAAGACATGGTGGACAAATATATGCAAAAATGTCTCTTTTATGGGATGTTTCCGGGCATGTTTAGTTTTAACGCGCAAGACGCCTCTTATTGGGAGAATCCAAGCTGGTATAACCGCGACAGAGAATTATTTAAAAAATATATGCCTCATATAATTAATTTGTCAAAGGCGGGCTGGGAACCGATTACCGACGCGGCCCTTGATAATAAGCAAATTCTTATTGAGCAATTTGGGAAATCTGACCGGAAGGATATATATATTACTTGTTTCAATCAAAGCGCGGATGTTCAAAACGTCAGGCTTGATTTGTCCAAATTCGCGCGTATCGGCGCGATTGAAGTTAGCGCCCTTGTAGATGATAAAAATTATTCGTTTAATAAAGAACATGGTTCTATTGATTTAAAATTAGATAGTAATGAAGTAAGAGTTTTTAAAATAAATAGATAGTTTAATTTTTGACGCGGGAAAGGAGATATTTATACAATGAAGATTTTAGTTACAGGCGGTGCCGGTTTTATCGGCAGTCATATAGTAGAACATTTTCAGGGGAAAGCGGATGTAGTGGTTTTAGACAGCTTGAGGAGTGGTTTTGAAAAGAATATAAAGGATTTTAAAGTTAATTTCATCAAAGGGAGTATTACCGATTTCCCGGTTGTTTTAGAGGCAACTAAAGGGGTAGATTACATTTTTCACTTAGGCGCGATGATAAGTGTCCCCGAGAGTTTAATAAAGCCTGTCGAGTGTGTTGAAATTAACGTTAACGGTACCTTGAATGTTTTAAAAGCGGCGGCGGAAAACGGCGTAAAAAAGATAGTTCTTTCTTCA
The DNA here is from genome assembly GCA_043822625.1 of Candidatus Omnitrophota bacterium. Taxonomy (GTDB): domain Bacteria; phylum Omnitrophota; class Gorgyraeia; order DAOVKU01; family DAOVKU01; genus JBDRBQ01. The sequence continues at coordinate 3,809 of JBDRBQ010000025.1, forward strand.
TCTGCCGCTATTTACGGAGATAATCCGGTTGTTCCGAAAGTGGAAACTATGCTGCCCGAACCCAAAAGTCCCTACGCGGTAACAAAATTAGACGGCGAATATTATTTCAAGCTCTTTAAAAAAGAATGGGGAATAAACACCGTTTCTTTGAGATATTTTAACGTTTTCGGTCCCCGTCAGGATCCTAAATCCCAGTATGCCGCGGCTATACCTATTTTTGTGCACAGTGCCATTGCCAATAAAGACATTACTGTTTTTGGCGATGGAGAACAAACCAGAGATTTTATTTATGTGAAAGACGTCGCGCGCGCCAATGTTTTGGTTACGGAAAAGGGCGAAGGCGTTTATAATGTAGCTTGCGGCGGAAAAATTACTATCAGCGATTTGGCGCGTAAGATAATCAAAATAACCAATTCTAAATCGAAAATAATTTATGCCGACGAACGTCCCGGTGATGTGAAACATTCCATGGCGGATATATCCAGAATACAGTCGATAGGGTTTAAGCCCGAATTTGATCAGGATGAAGGGCTTCAAAAAACGATAGATTATTTTATTAATTTATATAGCGGAAAATAGATTTAAAGAGAATTAATGTATAATTATATTTGTAGAAGAATAAAAAGTAATTTTAGTGAAAGCGGTTTCTTGGCGCAAGACCAGTGGCGGGATATAGAAGAAATTTATTTGGTTGAAAATAACGGCGATAAACTTCCGGATGCTTTTGCCACGAAAGCTCAAATGTGTTGGGATGAAAAGAGTCTTTACGTAAGATTTATCTGCGAAGATCCTTATATATGGGCTACTATGACAGGGCAAGAACAACCGTTATGGGAAGAAGAAGTGGTAGAGCTTTTCATTGATCCGGAGGGGAATGGCAGAAATTATATTGAATTGGAAGTAAATCCTTTAAATAATGTTTTGTCATTGCTTATCCCTAATCCCGATGAAAAAGGAAAATGGCGGGAAAACGCTAAATTTAGGCTCAAAAATCTTAAAACCTCGGTTATAAACAAGAAGAATACATGGATAACAGATATAATTGTTCCTTTTGAGAATTTTGCCGATAAAGTAAGAACCCCTCTAAAAAATGGTGATGTCTGGCGGTTAAACTTGTATCGAATAGAGAGGTCTGTGAAGGAAAAGCCGGAAGAATATATGCTGATAGCCTGGTCGCCGACTTTTAAAAATGATTTTCATATTCCTCAAAATTTCGGAAAGATTACTTTTGCCGGATTTTGAGTATTATCGTCTAATGATGAGAAAATTTTACCAAAAAACAAAGCAAAATAATTCTAAAACAAAGCAAAAGATTTTTCTTGACAAAAACTAATCAGGTGGTATAGTAGTATTATACGGCGAGATAGATTTAATTTATTTTTTGTTTTTTTGTTTCTTTGATTTTTTAAAGTTTATTTAAATAAGCTAAAACCTTTTAGCTTTAATAGTAAAATAAAAAATAAAAATAGAGGAGGTGAAATGAATATGAAGAAATTGTTATTTGTGTTAGGAGTAATGGTTTTTGTTGTAGCATCCGCTTCTGTCGCGCAAGCCGCTTTATACGATTGGACCGGTATTACGCCAATATATACAGATGCTCAGGGTGAAGTAGTGAATCCTGATTGGGATGTAGTTGACGCGTACATTGCTAATGATGGAAATTATCTGTATCTGCGCATGGATGTGGCGGGAGTTATCGCCACGAATACTCAGTATATGTTCTTAATAGATGCTAATAACAGTACAGCTGATGGCTATACAGGCTATTGGGAAAATTGGCAGTTAGGCGCTGATTATAGGATTCTTCAAGATCAATGGGGTTCGGTTTTGCAAGAACATACTGGAGCTCAAAATAGCGATACTTGGGTATGGCCAACGCCATTAACAGCGGAATCATCTGTGGCTGGCAATACAGTAGAGTGGAAAGTGGCTCTTGCTGATATGTCTTTAAGCGCGGGTGATACTATAAAGTTAGTAGGGACCTGCTATGGAGATCTTAGTGGGTGGGGATATTATGATTGGCCTGGACTCGGAACTCAAGATACTCCGATCACTTACGCGGTACCGGAACCTTCGTCATTGCTTCTTCTTGGCAGTGGCTTTTTAGGTTTGATGTCTTTTATCAGAAAAAAGAAGAAATAAAAATTAGAACAATTCATCACAGATTGTTAATAGCCGGGTTTTTTCTTGCAGGTATTCTTAATAATAATAAGAGGAAAGAAAAGCCCGGCTTATTTTTTCTCGCGGATTTCAAATTTTAATAGCAAAAGTGAGTGTGGTTTAAATGAAGAAATGTAAAATTGGGAAAGTTAGTTTCATAGCGTTATTTATAATAGGAATGTTTCTATGTTGTTTTCCGGCACAGTCTTTTGCTAATATAATTAGTATGTATATGGAGCAGGATTTAACTACCGTAGGTGTGGGAGATATTTTTTCTGTGGATGTTTGTCTGGATAATTCCAGCGCGACTGTTTTTGATTCTGTTATGATGTGGATTGCTTTTAATCCGGCTGTATTGGAAGTTCAGGATAGCGACGCGGGAGCGGAGGGGATACAAATTTTAAGCGACCCGTTAAGTATTTACAATTTTAACTATCATGGGTCGAATATAGCAAATAATGGAATAATAAATTTTCAGGAAAGTTTTCTTGGAAATCCCAGTAACGCGAGCGGGGTTTTCGCGAGAATTGATTTTAAGGCGTTGGCTTTAACTGAGATTACTAATATAGATTTCAATTTTAACGAGTGGGGATTTACTCCGACTACGGCTGTTATATATGGAGGCAATGATGTTTTAGCTTTATCATTAAATCACGCGGATGGAGCTTTTGGAGCGGGAGTGCAGGTTGTTCCCGAACCCAGCAGCACCGCGTTATTATTATTAGGAGCGGGTTTATTTTTCAAAAAAAGGTTATTATGAGAAAACGCTTTCATTTGTGAAAGCAAAAAACGGTTTATGAAAAACAAATAATGCGAAAAATTTTCCAAATAATAAATATTATTATTTTTGTTTTTTTATTGCAGGAAATTTCTTTTTGTTATGCGCAGGGCGGGATAACGGGGAAAGTTTCTTTGCAGAATCGTGTTGTTCAATCCGGTATTGTTACTTTCGAATTGAGAATGCACGGTGAAACGACTCCCCTTGAAACTTATCAGATTACCTCCGGCAGTGACGGTATTTATAGCTTATCTGATATTCCTTCCGGAATATATGATGTAACCGCTAAAGCGAATTCCTTTCTTAAATATATTAAGACAAATGTTGTTGTTTATGGAGAAAATATTACCGCGAGTATAGATTTTTATCTTCTCGGGGGAGATTGTGACGGTAATGATGTGATTAATATGTTTGATCATTCTATTTTTAATGCCGCGTTTGGTAGCGTACCCGGAGACGCCAATTGGAACGAATTAGCTGATATTGACGGTAATGGCGTGGTTAATATGTTTGACCATTCTGTTCAAAATGCAAATTTCGGGAAAAGTTTTGTAGAGCCGGAGATTGATGAACCGTCGGTTGACTTAAAAGATCTGAAAAATTATCTTGTGTATTATGGTTCTTGGGATAGCTCGATAGTGGCCAGTGTGAATAGATACAGTTTATTAATTTTGAATATCAATAGAGGCCCTGTCTTGAGTGAACAAGTTGTCATTATCGATGAAATTCAGGCTGGGGTTGATGGTGTTTCAGGGACAGAAGATGATGTTGTAGTGTTAGCGTATATTTCTCTGGGAGAAGATGAAAGAACTTATGGATTTAAAGAACCAATTGTCGGGGATGGAAGCGGGCCTTGTTTTTTTGATATAAAAACCGGAGAAATTATTTATGAAGATAAGGGCATGGCTTCTTATTATATGGATGAATGGAATGTAAACGGTCCACATTCCGGAGAGCCTCTCGAACACGATGGTATTCCTGACAGACATGGTACCTGGGGCGCTTGTTATGTGAACGCGGGTGATCCTGATTGGCATAGCCATATTATTGGTGTGGGTCGCAAGACTATGCCTTATAGCTGTGATGTTATAATTAATACAGTCGGGTATGATGGTTTTTTTCTTGATACTCCGGAGATTGCCGGTCCTTATGAAGGGTTTGGCTGGACCGCGAAAGGCATGCATGATTTAATAAAAGTAATTGATGAAACTTATCCGGATAAAATCCTCCTCCTTAATAGAGGAGTTTTTTTCTTTGTGCCTCATTATAAATATCAGTATCAGTGGTGTCCTCGTAAATATGTGGATATAGTGCTTTATGAAAGTTATTATCTGGATAGCGCTTATGAAGATAATTTTCCAGAATCTCAAGGGGTCCCTGATGTATATCATTATAGTCCGTATTATGATGAAAACAGGTATTTTATCGGGCCTAAGTTTAATGTCGAATTGGGTCGTCCCGATAGTTTTTGTCAGATTGTAAACATTGATTATGTCGCGGATCCGGATATTTTTCCGACTGCTTATCCTGATGTTTATTCCGAAGTTATTAATAAGTCAATAGTTGAGCAGGGGCGTTTGGAGTTTTTAACTAATAAGCTTGTTACAAGTCTAAATACCGCTGTAATAGATAACCTTCCTCCGGCTGACATGGATGCCCCTATTTGGTTAAATACTACAAACGGTCTTAAAAGTATAGATATAACCAGACCTTACTATAATTCCCCCGGTGCCGATGATACTTCTCATACTCTTCCTCGTATCGGTATACAAAAAGTTATACCCGGTAATGGAAAGGTAACTGTTCGCTGGGATGGCGCTGTGGATCAGACAAGACCCGTAAAATATAACATTTATTATTCTACAACTACGCCCATAGATTTTGATACCGCGGTGTGTTTGCCTGATGTGGTTAGCAATGTTGGAGGAGATTATACTAATAGGGGTTATTTAAGTACGGATGATGTTTGTCCTTTTGAATATACGGTAACTAATCTTTCAAATGAAGAAACTTATTATTGCGCGGTGAGGGCCGAAGATTCCAGTATGAACGCAAGTGGTCTTGCTACCGGCCGTATTGGTCCCCGAGGCGGCATAGAAGATACTAACGAAAAAGAATTAGCCGCGGCTCCCCGAGCGCAAGTTTTTCCCATAAATATCGACGGTAATTTTGGTGATTGGCTAAGCGTTCCTTATTACGCGGATAAACAAAATGATACCGGTGGAGGAGAAATTGATTGGACCGGATGCAAAATAACCGATAATGAAAATTATTTATATGTTTATTTTGATACACAAGCTAATATAGCGCTGAATGATAAATATATAATTTATCTTAATGTTGACCAGAAAAGTTATACCGGTTTTTCTCAGCAAAAAGGCGCCGATTATATGATAAAGGGAGGACAACTTTTAAAGTATATCGGGGATGGAGAGCAAGACTTGTGGGAAAATATGTATTTTATTGAGTATTCGTATAATGCGAATCAAATGGAAATGGGGTTGGTTAAATCCGATATTAAAGCTACGGCTATAGGTATTGGAGTTAATATCTTTTTCTACGCGGATAATTCGGCAGGAGATAAAGATTATATGCCCGATGACGGAGCCTGCGGTTTTTCTTATACCTATCTTATGTCTCCCGCAGATAATACCCCTCCTGATTTCGATATATACTCATTCGCGGTAACAGACCAAAATATAGACGGAACAATTAAATTGGAATGGACACCGGCGAATGACGTGAACTTGCCTGTAACTTATGAAATTTATGATGAAGGTTATAATTTGATAGCAACAACCACGGAAACTAATTTTTATTTGAATCACCTTGTTAATAATCAGGAATATACTTTTATTGTACGTGCTGTTGACAACAGCCCCCATAGGAATTATATAAATTCAGCGCAGTGTGTTGTTATCCCGACTTTGAACACTACGCCTCCGCAGTGGGGGGCGACAACGGGAATTCAAAAAGTAATAGCTAATGACGCTTCTGTAAAAATATACTGGGATAAGGCTACTGATGAAAGCCATCCGCCGGTATCATTTAATATTTATTATAACACTCAGCCGATTGTTTTCGGCGGAACGGAAACTAAATTGCCCAAAATAGATCAAAAACAATCCGATGACCCTGATTACGCGTGGATGTATTCATTGGCTGGACTCACTAATGAGCAGACATATTATTTTATGATAAGAAGCGAAGATAGAATTGGCAATGAGGATAGCAATATTACGGCATTATCAGCTATGCCGACAGCTCCTTTAAAACTTGATGTTTCAACTATGGACGGAGTTTTTAACGATTGGACCAACGATCCAACAGTTGTTTTTTGCGGTAAGGATAATGTCGGAGATGGGACAGATCTTAATGATAGCGCGGATATAACGGATTTATGGCTGGCGGATAATGACGAGTATCTTTTTGTCAGATGGCAATTAGCCGGTGAAGTGCTGACTAGCGATTTGCAGTATATGCTTTTTATAGATACCGATTCAAATAAGGATACGGGTTTCTTGACCAGTTGGGATAGTGTAGGCGCGGAATTTTTGTTAATGAATGGAACATTGATGAAATATACAGGGGTTAATGGGAAGGCTGATTGGTTGTGGGAACCTATGGAGGATAATGTTTATCTTAATAAAGGAATATTGAAAAAAAATAATATTGAATTAGCTCTTTCCAGAAATAGTTTAGGGTTGACAGGGGAAGACAGATTAGTTTCTATATGGTTTTATATCAGCGATGAGGTCAATGAGACACTCGATGAATGTTATCCGAACTACGGCAACGGCGGATTTGTATATCAATTTTCTCAGGTAAGCGATAATTTTAGAATAGACGGTAAATTTAATGATTGGGATATAGACCCGAGTGTTGTTTATGTCGGCACCGACGGTTATAATGATGGATTGAGAGGAAACGGGGATCCCGATGATATAAGTGAATCGGCTGATATTAAGAATATATGGATAGGAGACAGCGAAAAATATCTCTATTTGCATTGGCAACTTTATGGTCAGGTAGATTTTAGTAATTACGGTTATTATGTCTTTTTAGATGTAGATAATAATACTTCTACGGGATATAAGGCAAGTTGGGGGGCGGTAGGAGCCGAATATATGGTCCTTAACGGCATTATATATACTTATACCGGTGTTTCCCCTGAGCATACCGATTGGTCGTGGGGACCGTATGCTCAAATAATAATGGCGGGTGGTGAAGGTGACAAATTCAATGATTTTGAAATGGCTGTTTCCAGAGATATTATAGGAGAACTGGGATTAAATCAGAAGACCACTTTTTGTTTTTCGATATTAGATGATAAAGGAACAACGGATTTTAACGATGATGTTTATGATTTTTATCCCGCGCCGGGAGGTTTATTTACTTATTCGTATTCACAGACAAGCTATTTCATGCGTATAGACGGAAATTTTGGAGACTGGGAAGGGGAAGGCAGTGTAGAGCTGATAGGTACCGACGCGCTGGATGACGGGTACAACCAAAGTGGGGAAGCGGTACCAGGTCAGTTAGGCGCTTTCGCGGACATAGAAAGCGCGTGGGCGGCGAAAGACGTAGATTATTTATACCTGAGAATGGATTTTTCAGGAGATATAGATTTTAATTTGGGAGAATACACGATTTATTTCGACATAAACAGAAGCAGTGTTAGCGGGTACCAGATGGGGAGTGTCGGGGCGGAATACAGATTTTATAATGGGGTGCTATATCATTATATAGGAAACGGTACAAGCTGGGAGTGGGAAACTGTAACAGGGGGAGCGTCCAGTTATGCCATAGGGAACACTGACCATAGCCAGATGGAGATAGAGGTTAAGAGAACGAGTATGGGTTGGAGCAGTGAAGAATCGATAGGTATCTTCATAATAGCCACCGATACAAAAGAAACGGTGGATTGGAACGATAACATAAACGATTTTATGCCGGAACAGGGAAAGGTAATGATATATCCGGTAATACCATTAGCTGACTTGAGGATAAAAACAATTACTTATACACCTATGTGTTTGTGGCAGGGAGTTGAGGCGGTAATAAGTATGGAAGTGGAAAATATAGGCTCTGGAGATGCCGGTAATTTCGAAGTGAACATCTGGATAGACGGAACAGCGCAGACAGCCAAGACGATAAACGGCTTAACAGCCGGTAGCAGTGGGATTGTTACTTTTAACTGGACGCCGATGGAAGCAAAAAGCTTATGGATAGGCGGCAAGGCGGACAGTGCTAATCAGATAAACGAAGAAGACGAAACCAACAATGAGAACGGAATCAACGTAACGGTGCTTGAATTAATCAGCGGATTATTGACCATAGATGGAGATTTTGGAGACTGGGAAGGGGAAGGCAGTGTAGAGTTGATAGGTGCTGACGCGCTGAATGACGGTTATAACCAAAGTGGGGAAGCGGTACCAGGCCAGTTGGGTGCTTTCGCGGACATAGAAAACGCGTGGGCGGCGAAAGACGCTGAATATTTATACCTGAGATTAGACTTTTCAGGAGATATAGATTTTAATTTAGGAGAATACACGATTTATTTCGACATAGACAGAAGCAACGGTACCGGATATCAGGCCAGTTTAGGAACTGTCGGGGCGGAATACAGATTTTATAATGGGGTGCTATATCATTATATAGGAAACGGTACAAACTGGGAGTGGGAAGATGCGGCTGAGGGGTCAGGTTATTCCATAGGGAACACTGATCATAGCCAGATGGAGATAGCAGTTAAGAGAACGAGTATGGGTTGGAGCAGTGAAGAGTCTATAGGGATATTTATGATAGCCAGTGATAAAAAAGAAGCCGGCTGGGAAGATGACATAAGTGATTTTATGCCGGAAATAGGAAGCTATTATCATATGTATTATCCAATTATTCCTTTATGTGACTTAACAGCACAGATAATTAGTATTCAGCCGCCGGTAGAACAGGAAATAACCGTAGGCGCGATTATAAGAAATATAGACACGCAAAATAGTTCTATGCCTTGTGATATTGCTTTTTTAGTTGATGGAATTAAATTGGAGGTAAAGAGGATAGGTAGTTTATCCGCGGATAGTCAAGTTGCTATTAATTTTTCTTGGCACCCCGCTGTTTCCGGTTCTTTTTGGCTGGTAGTAACTGCTGATGATAGCTATGAAGTTAACGAAACCAATGAAACAAATAATAGCAATGGATACGGTGTGATAGTTGATGTAGAAGATGATTTATAACCTTCTTCTTAATTTAGCATGCCTATTGTGCCGGTTCAGGCATAAGAGTTCCTTCAAAAGTTTACCCAAATCAGAGACGGAAGAGGCCCCTTTTGCCGTGTCATTTAAAAATTCATTTAAAAATTATTATATAAAATCTTGACGAATGATAAAAGGATTGTTAAACTAAAGACATAATAATAAAAAAAGAGAGGGTGAAAAATGTTAGGAAAAGTTAAAAAAATAAAATTATGGTTGTTGATGGTCTTGTTTGTATTTCTATTAGCCGGAAACGGAATAACTATATGTGAGGCAGTTGATGAACAAGTGCCGGGGGATATAGATTATTTTAATAATAATTACTCAGCGCAATGGGTTGAAGCGAATCAAGCTGATGAAGCGTTTGTTCCGGATAATAACATCGGGTGGGTAGTTAAAAATGGAAAAGAGCAAATAGTTTTTGGAAAAGATAAAGAAATAAGTGAAATTGAGGGGAAGTTTTATATTATTGACGCGGCAAAAAACGATATCGCTTCGCGGGTAAACGGGAATTTTTCCCGTTATAAAAACAATTTGCTTTTTACCGGGGATTTAAAGGAATTCGGTCTTTCTTTTGATGCCATATTTATACCGCATGATAATTTTATCGAGGTTATGGGCAGGTTAAAAAATAATACAAAGCCGGATAGAGCTATTAATATAACTTATTCTTTAGATATAGACGCGCTTGGCTGGGATTGGTGGAACAATATAAGGGAAAAGCGCGGGATAAAGGATGTTGAAGATGTATATTCAAACGCGACAACTGTTCTTGTGGGACAAAGAGGAGAAATGTCGGTATATCCGTTTTCTTGTATTTCATCGGGAAAACAGGCTTTTTCTTACGGGGTTCCTTTAGATCGCCCTAGAGTTTTTAATATATACTATGATACCAAGATTAAAAAATACAATATTAGTTTTGATTTTGCTTTAACTGATAAGACGGAGAAATTTCCTAACGAAGCTGATTTCTATTTTATTATTTATAGTCCCGATGCGCGATGGGGTTTTAGGTCGGCGGCAAAAACTTATTATGACATATATCCTGAATTTTTTGAAAAGCGGACTACAAGAGAAGGTATATGGATGCCTTTTACGGCTGTTAATTCCGTAAAAGACGCGGAAGATTTTGATTTTGCCTTTCACGAGTTTAATATAATTGACTTGGAATATAATAATAAGCATGGGATCTATAGTTTTCGTTATCTTGAACCATGGACGTATTGGATGGCTTTGGAATCCAGTATCCCCCGCGAACATGAAGAAGTTTTTAAAATATTGCAAGGTGATACTATGTCTAAAGATCAGTTCAGAAAAAAAATGGCTCAAGCTACTATTTTAAGCGGTATGTATAACGCGGATGGGGAAATCCTGCATAATTTTTTAAATAGACCGTGGTGCAACGGGGTAGTTTTTTTCGAGAATACAGATCCTGATATAGAAAAGGGAGATACCCTAAAATATAACAGAGCGGATATTTCTTTCAATATCGCGAAGAAAGATGTTGTTGAAAGGAATGTGAGTGTTTTTGAATCGTGGGATAATTATGCTGAAGGTTACGCGATTGATGAGAATAATGTGCATTCCGGTTCAAGCAGTCTTAAACTGGCCAGAAATGAAGGTGATAGAGAATTCGGCGCGAAGCAGGTAATTACTCTAAATCAAACCGAAGCAAGGCCTCTTGTTTTCGGAGGATACAGCAAAGCGTTAAATGTCGGTGGCAAAAAAGATGCCGACTATTCTATTTATATAGACTTGCTTTATAGTGACGATACTTCTTCGTGGGGACATACTATCGTTTTTGATACCGGCACGCATGACTGGCAATATAAGCAGAATTTTATATATCCGGAAAAACCTATCAAAATGGTAATGTTTTATCTTCTTTTCAGAGGGAATCATACCGGCGAAGTTTGGTTTGATGATACGTTTTGTAAAGAATTGACGGATGAAGAAATAACAAAAGTCGGGAAGCAGGAATGGGACAAATATAACAATGGTTTTGAAGTAAGCACTGACGCGCGTACGGGACAAAAGGCAATGTTTATTAATAAAAGCGAAGCGAGCGGGGTATATGGGGCAAGACAAAAAATCGATTTAAATCAAAAAACAGCTGATCCCATTAAAATTAGCGGATGGAGTAAATCCGAGGATGTACAAGGATCGGTTAACAGCGATTATTCTTTATACGCGGATATGACTTATGCCGACGGCACTCCTGTTTATGGGGTAGTAAGAAATTTTGACGTTGGTACGCATGATTGGCAATCGCGGGAATTGATTTTTGAGCCGGAGAAACCGATTAGAACAATATTACTGCATTTGCTTTTTCGCGGAGATCGCGCGGGGAAAGTGTGGTTCGATGATATTTCGATTATTGATACAGTTGATGGAAAGGAATTTGTCCGTGACGGCAGTTTTGAAAAAACATTAATAGGAACGCCGCAGGAAATAGGCAATAGCACAGCTAATCTAATGAAAAATAGTGATTTTGAAAAAGGCAGCAGCGGTTTGATTGTTGATGGGATTTATCTTGATTCCTTAGAAGGATGGGCAAAAGAAGAAAATTTCCGGCAGGAACACTTTAAATACGCGGATATTCCGCTTACTTATGATGTTCGCACTAAAGAACCTGTGATACTTAACGCGTTTTCTATTTATGAGTTTACTAAAGCGATGTCTGAGTATATGAGAGCAAATAATCGTTTTCTCATGGCTAACTGGGTTACGATAGATTTTCCCTTTTATGCCCCGTTATTGGATGTAGCTGGAAAAGAAGTCGGTTGGCTTGGGTGGGAAAACGCGTATCAGCCGGATTCCGATAATGTAATGAGTTATCGTCGTACTTTAAGTTATCAAAAACCGTATCTGTTACTTCTTAATGTGGATTTTAGTTCTTTTACTTTTGATATGATGGATAAGTATTTTCAAAGAAGTTTATTCTACGGGATGTTTCCAAGTATGTTTTCCATCGATGCCGCTACTAATCCTTATTTTGAAAATCCAAATTATTACAATAGAGACAGAAGTCTTTTTATTAAATACATCCCTGTTTTGAAAAAAATATCGAAAGCCGGTTGGCAGCCTGTAACTTTTGCTAAGACTAATAATGAAAACATACTTATTGAACGGTATGGAAAAAATTATTCCGAAGATCTATATTTTACCGTACATAATAACCTGGATTTTAATCAGAAGGGATATATATGTATAGATAAAAAGAGTCTTGGAGTAGACGGGAAAGTTATCATTACCGAAGTAATTTCAAACGCGGATATTAATTATGATAGTAAGGAAGATAATTTTGTTTTTCCCGTTGTTCTATCGTCTTACCAAACAATGGTTTTTAGAGTTATTAAAGATGATTTCGCGGTTTTGTCTAAAGTGGCTTTTGAAGATTTAACAGATCTTTCGAATATTTTGAATAAATATGAAAGACAAAATAAGATAACTTCGCTGGAACTAAGTCAATATAATGAAATTATAGAAGTTATGGAAAAGGAAATTTCCGACGAACAGTTTATGGATAATGTCGAGAATATTGAAGAGGAATTATCTGATTTAACGACGTTAGTCGAGCAAAAAGGACAAGTTGAATTATTAGGTCAAATATTACGCGTAGAAAACAGTATTTCAAAAGTACTGGCTAATGTTTTAAAAGTAAGCCTTGATTTGAAAGGGTTGGATAATATTGTTTCTCCTTCGCGGGGTAAATGTGTTTTAACCATTTATAACGATAAGGAGGAACCTATTACGACAGGTGAAATTTATTTGACGTTTTCGGCTAACTTAAATATAGATAATTTAAATACGTTTTTGGGAGAAGAAATTCCTTCCCAGTCGTCAATAAGCAGAAATATAGTGTTTGATATCCCTCCCGGATTATTGGAAGGTACGGGAGGAATGGTAAATGTAAAATTATCGTATTCTTCCGGTACCAGGAAAGATACTTTACTGAAAGCACAGTTGCTGGATGTTGTCAAAGATATAGATTTTAAAATGGAACCGGTTAAAGTAAGAACTTTTAATACTAAGCCGGAATTTAAAGTGCTGGTGCATAATAATTGCAATGTGCCTGTAAAAGGAACGTTACGCGTTACCACCGCGGATAAATGCCGGTCTTCCTTGAATGAGGAAAACATTGAAATAGCGGCTAAGGAAACCGAATGCGTGATTTTTGATGTGTTATGCCCCAAGAATGATCAGCGCCGGGATTTTAATTTCAATGTTAGTTTTATCGTTGACGGAGAGAAGAAAGTTTCACAAGATGGCGTTATCTCCGTTTTTCCGAAAACCGATAGTTTACTGCTGGTGCCCGGAGTTTCCATAAAAGTTGATTCAAGCTTTCCGGGATATACGACCAAGCCCATAAATGACGGTATTATCGATGCAAAGGGTTTTGTCTGGAATGAGTCTGCCTGGGCGTCGGCGGAAACAACTACTCCGCACTGGGTTGAAATAAAATTTCTCAAACCTGTTTCAATAAGTTCTATGGTTATTCATTGGGCAGAAGACGGCGATGCGTACTTTACGTCTAATAAATATAAAATCGAATATTTGAAAGACGGAGAATGGATTTTATTGGATAAGATAGAAGGGGATAATGCTCCAAAAGCGTATAATAAGCATACTTTCCGTCCTGTGGTAACCGATAAAATTAGAATTTGGCAGGATTATAGCGGTGGTTCAAAAGCCAGGTCTGACTTATTGTGGCTTAGAGAAGTAGAAGTGTTCAATAAATAGAATGAAAGAAAACAACGTCCAAAAATTATTCTATGCGCGTTTATGTAAATTAATTTCTGATAAAAGAAATAAAAAGACTGATTTGATTTTAAATAATCGTAAAGGTATCGCGCTTATAGTAACCGTGGGAGTATTAGCCATAGCGGTGTTGGTAGGCATAACTTTTGCGATGAATATGCAACTTGAACAAAAAGCCGCTTTTAATTATATGAATCAGACGAAAGTAAAGTATTTGGCAGAAGCCGGCATAGAAAGAGTAATAGCCGATGTAAGAAAAAATGTAAAAGATAAAGCTTATTCCGACTTAACCGCCTATATAAAAGATACTTATAACGGCCCTAAGAAAAATAACATTGAAAATCACGGTTATTATACCGTAGAACTTCAAAACGAATCTGAAAAAGTAAATTTAAATACTCTTACCAATACCGATAAAGATGCCATAGATCTCCTCAAATATTCTGCCGGTCTTTCTTATCCTCAAATCGCGAAAATAATAGATTATCGTGACGGGGATGATATTGTAACTACCCGCCTTTATACCTCAAGTGGATGGAAATCCTGTGAAGGAGAAGAAAGTCTGTCTAAGGCAAAAAATGCCACCTTTACTAATATAGAAGAAATAAAACTCGTCAGTGGGATAGGGGAAGGAACCTATGAAAAAGCCATGGATTATATTACCGTTAATAAGCCTATTATCCGCGGCGGATTATTAGCGAAATATTATAAAGGACTCACCGGAACTTCTCCAAACGTTAAGATAAATGAAGACCGGTATCTTGATACGATTATTGCGCTGGGTTCAATTTGCGAGGTTTCCATGGAGGGTAGTGACGGACCGCCCGGTGGTTTAGAACAGGGATGGGATGAGAGCCACGATGCCAATTTTGCAGGCGGCTATTTAATGAATAAGTTAGGCGGCGGATGGACATTGGATGATTTCGCGGTAATTTATGAAGGATATATAGATATATTACCAGGAGAGACAGGGATGCCTATAGCTTTTTTATTTTTTGTCGGTGACGGAGTAAGGCTTTATATAGATAACGAACTTGTTGCGGATAAATGGCGTGATGGCTTTGATGGTGGATTTACCGGTTATCATACTTTTAAGTATGCCGGCTGGCATCCTATAAAGATAGAATTTTATGATGTTGTCGAGGCTCAGGTCCTAGAATTGCAATGGAAGACCGCGGTTTATCAGGACGGTTATGCCATTCCTGCGGACCGTTTTGGTTATGAGCCGCCGATGGGAGATGATTATTATCAAGATGGTTATTATAAGATAAATTCAACCGGTACAATTGAGGCTAAAGACGGCACAGGTAAGGTGATTGCCGAAAAAAAGATAAGTGCTGTGGTAAAAACTTTCGGGACATGGACACAGACTACGCGTTCGGAGTTTTCTGCCGCGTGGAGTAATAGTGAAAGTGATGATTATAGAAATGGCGGCGTAAGATGGGTTACGTGGCTTGATAATTGTCCTGTTGATGAAGATGGATGGGTTGATAAAAGCCCTCCCGCTAAGTCTGGTATGCACTGGGATATAGATAATTATGACAGAATCTCAGATGCTTTAAAGTTAGGGTATTGGGATAATTTCGATGAAGATATTGCTTATAGCGTTGTTAATATGCAGCATCCCGGTGACAGCGGAGAGATCAGCTATGATCAGATTAACAGTGCCGCCGGAACCGAAGTCAGTAAAGTCCTGAATTTGGTTGCAGAGCCGGGCAACGATATAGCAGCTCAATTGAATACAAGTTATTATAATGATACAGGAACCGAAGGATGGGCTGTGTTTGCCAGGACATGGGAGAATGATTGGGGGCAGAAGACCTATAATGCTATCGCGCACCAGGATGACCCTGTATGGGGATTTTCCGCGAGTAAGCGAAATGCCAGCGCGACAGGAACTTCTTATCCTGAACACCCTGATTGCAAGGGAGAAATGCGTGTAGAACGCGCCGGTAAAGATGATTTTTTCTCGGTTTCTATGGGGGATACAGACGACGATACCGGTGCCGGTGAATATACTTTATATCAGAAGGACTATTTCGAACTTGCTCAGATTGGTGGGCTGGTGGCTCTTTATGACACAAATGGATATTATAAGCAAGACAAGAGCATGGCATTTATAGGAGATGAAGATAAAAATTATTGGGGGTATATCAATGGGAATAATCCGTTCTTTAAATGTCAATTGACAGGTAAACTGACTGATACTATAAATTTTCAATTATGTGCGCGTAACAGTTATAATATGCCTAAGGATGTACCGGCGGCAGGCAGAGCTTTAAGTGATCTCGGTGCTTTTTCAAAAAACGCGGCTCATTTCGACAATGTTCGTGTTATACCCCAGGAAGGTTTTTTGGTTTCCACGCCGTTTTTTGCCGGTCCGGGAAAAATAGACTGGGGAACAGTTTCGTGGCATTCCGAAGAGTCGGGGAATACCGGTGTGGATATATATTTGCGGACTGCTTCAAAAACACAAGCGAGGAATTTTATTGTCGATACAAGCGGTTTTTTCCCTAATTCGGAAAACGCGGGTTTTTCCGTAAAAAGTAATGATTCTCAAATCGACAGTAATGCCAACTGGATACAATATAAAGCCGTATTAAAAAGCAATGCTATTACTACGAGTGATTATTCCGCCAGCTGTGTCACGCCTGTGCTTAAAGATATTACGCTTACCTATCTGCCGCAGGCGGAAATTTTATATTGGCGGGAAGAAACGGAATAGCACTAAAGCGTAATAAATGGCGGATGTCCCCCCATTTCCCACCCCAGGGGTGGGAAATGGGGGGAACGTTAGGAGTTATTTTAAAATAGGGGGAGGGAGTAAAATCCCTAAAAACCCTTATAAATACAAAGAGTTGCATAAAGAATATATTTTTGATAGAACCAATAAATAAACAGGGAGGAAAAAATGCGAAGAAATGGATTGTTGTTTAGTATCGCGGTACTTATTTTTTCTATGGTTTTTAGCGGATGCGGAGAAAAGGAAGATCTTTCCGGCAAACAAGTAATCAGGTATTTTCAATGGGGAACACCCTCGCAATTAGAGACTACAAAAAAACTCATTAGTAAATTCGAATTAGAACATCCAGACATAAAAATAATATTTACATACGCCGACTGGGCAGGTTACTGGTCTAAGCTTCAAATAGAATTAGCAGGTAATGCCGCCCCCGATGTGTGTCTTATGAGCGGGGCGTATTTTTTTAAATTTGTCGAAAATAATCAGTTTTTGAATCTTCAGCCGTATATAGATAGAGATAAAGACATACAGATGAAAGATTACTATCCTTTTTTAGTGGATCTTTTTAAATATAATGGGGACATATACGGAGTGCCAAGAGATTTTAACAGCGTCGCGCTTTATTATAATAAAAATTTATTTGATAAATTCGGGGTAGAATATCCGAACAAAAACTGGACATGGGAAGATTTTAAAGAAGCGGCTATAAAATTAACTAAAGATGTTGACAATGACGGCAGAATTGATTATTATGGTTGTGAATTAGCTATGGATATGGAAAGCTGTTGGGGAAATTTTGTGTGGCAGAACGGCGGGGAGGTTCTGAATGAATCAAAAACAAAATGCATGCTTTACCAGCCCGAAGCGATTGAAGCAATACAATTTCTTCACGACTTTATATGGAAATATAAAGTAGCTACGTCTCCTATTGAAATGCAGTCTTATGGTTGGAAAGGCGGTTTTATCCTAGGCAGAGTAGCTATGGTTCCCCAGGGTTCATGGTATTTGCAGGAATATCGTAAGTATGAAAACATAAATTTTGAGGTTGAGCATTTGCCTATCGGTAAAAAGAGGGCAACCAGCGCTAACGGTTTATGCCACGTTATTTACGCGAAAACCAAGTATCCCGAAGAGTCGTGGCAGTTGGTAAAATTTCTTTCGCAGGAATACGCGCAGGAAGAATTAGTTAAAACCGGAGCGGCTATTCCAGCGATGATAAAAGTGGCCGATTCTAAGCTCTTTTTGAATCCTGAAGTAAGACCTGCGAATAAAAAAGTTTTCTTGGAAGCTATGGAATATGCTCATGATTTGGATTTTACGGCAAACTGGGGAGAATGGAACGGTGAAAGAGGCTGGGGGCTTGAATTTGAAGCGATATGGCTTAATAAAAGACTGGTAAAACAAGCCTGTGAAGCCGCCGCGAGGAAAATAGATAAATTGCTTTCGGAAAAAGAATAAATAAATGAGTTTAGGAGAACTTTAAAAAAAGGTAAAAATAATGCTGAAAAAAATAGATAAAAAAACATTGCATAAAATAGTAACCGGTTATTCGTTTTTAGCTCCCAATATTATAGGTTTTCTTATTTTTACCCTCATTCCCGTTATTGTCTGTTTTATTTTTGCTTTTTGTAAATGGGATATGAGTTCTCCTATGAAATTTGTGGGGCTTAGAAATTTTATCGAATTGTTTCAGGATGGAGATTTCTGGTATTTTTTATACAACACGGTTTTTTTTATGCTGGCTATACCTCTTGGTATGGCCATTTCTTTGATAATGGCGCTTCTTTTGAATCAGAAATTAAAAGCAATGGTTATTTTCCGTACGGTCTATTTTCTGCCTGTAGTATCTTCTTTAATAGCCGCGGCTATGGTTTGGCGCTGGATTTTTAATTCGGATTATGGTTTATTAAATTATTTTTTATTAAAAATCGGTTTTACCAATGTGCCGGATTGGCTGAATAGTACTTTTTGGGCAAAGCCGGCAATTATTATTATGAGTGTTTGGCAGGGAGCGGGATATAATATGCTTTTATATTTAGCGGCTTTACAGGGCATACCGGATTCTTTATATGAAGCGGCATCAATCGATGGCGCCGGCGCTTGGGAGAAATTTTGGTATGTTACATGGCCGATGCTTTCTTTCGTCAACTTTTTCATTGTTACTATGAGTATAATTACCGGATTTCAGGCTTTTGGTGTGCAATATATTATGACTCAGGGCGGGCCTCTCAATTCAACCATGACTATAGTTTATTATATTTATAGAAATGCTTTTGAGTGGTTTAAAATGGGGTACGCGTCTGCTATCGCGTGGTTTTTGTTTGTTTTAATGTTTGGTCTTACGTATTTTAATTTTAGAATGAGAAAAAATGAAGGATATTCACTATTATGAACAGACGTTTGCAAAAAATAATTAAGACAAGTTTGTTGTATGTGCTTCTTATCGTTATCGGGATAACTATGGTTATGCCTTTTGTGTGGATGATTTCCACTTCTTTGAAAGAAGAAGGGGCTGTTTTTAGTATCAGGCCTCAGTGGATTCCGCACCCCCTGATTTTTAAAAATTACGCGGTTGTATGGAATGCTTTGCCTTTTGCTCGTTTCTTTTGGAATAGTTTGTTTGTCGCGACGTCCATTACCATAGGGCAGGTGGTTACTTCTTCCCTGGCGGCTTACGCGTTCGCGCGTCTTGAATTTCCGGGGAGGGATAAAGTGTTTTTCGCGTATCTTGCCACGCTTATGATACCCATGCATGTTACCATGATACCTTTATTTGTACTTATAAGAAAAATAGGATGGATTGACTCGTATAAGGCGCTTATTTTGCCCGCGATGTTTACGGCTTATGGGACTTTTATGTTACGACAATTTTTTCTGACTATTCCAAAAGAATTGGAAGAAGCCGCTATTATTGATGGATGCAACCGCTTGGGGATTTACTGGAATGTTATTCTTCCGTTGTCTTTGCCGGCTATAGCTACCTTATCTACCTTTACTTTTTTGGGCAACTGGAATTCTTTCATTTGGCCTTTAATAGTTACTATTTCAAATGAAATAAAAACTCTGCCGGTGGGATTGGCTACCCTGCAGGGACAATATTCGACAGATTGGACAATATTGATGGCCGGTTCGGTGATTGTTATTGTTCCTGTATTGATAGTGTTTATTTTTAACCAGAGATTTTTCGTCAAAGGTATAGTAATGAGCGGATTGAAGGGATAGTAATAACGCCCACACTCTCCATATTTCTCAAAAAAATAAAAATATTTAATTATAGGCTTGACAAAAAAAATCAAATATGCTACAAGAAAAAGAAATAATTTTTTATAAAACAATCTAAAACCTTTTAGATTTAAAACAGGAGGAAAGGGAAAATGAGAATAATAGTAACCAAGAATCCAGAAGAAATGGGTAAAGTGGCGGCAAAATTAATAGCAGATGAAATGAAAAGTCATTCTACGCCGGTATTAGGGTTGGCAACGGGATCCACTCCCGTAACATGCTACAAAGAATTAATTCGTATGCATAAAGAAGGAGCCGTTGATTTTTCTACTACGGTTAGTTTTAATCTTGATGAATATGTCGGAATAGGACCGGATCATGATCAGAGCTATCGTTATTTCATGAACACGAATCTATTTGACCACGTTAATATCAACAAGAAAAATACACATGTTCCCGACGGTTTAGCCAAAGATGTAGACGCATTTTGCCAAAAGTATGAAGATATGATAGATGAAATCGGAGGAGTTCATTTACAGCTCTTAGGCATTGGCGGTAACGGTCATATTGCTTTTAACGAACCGGGATCCTCTTTATCCTGCCGTACTAAAAAAACATCTCTTACCCCGAAAACTATAGACGACAATGCCCGTTTCTTTGCTAAAAAGGAAGATGTTCCTACTCAGGCTATGACTATGGGTATAGGGACCATTTTAGAAGCCAGAAGAATTCTTCTTGTTGCCAACGGAGCGAATAAGGCGCAGGCGATTGCCAGCGCTATAGAAGGCCCTGTAACTGCTAAAGTTCCGGCAAGCGCTTTACAACTGCACCCGGATGTAACATTTGTAATAACTGAAGACGCGGCGACTAAATTGACACTTGCTTGTGAGAGAGTCTAAAATTAAATATTAGATTAGATAAGAGCTATAGAAAAGAAGAGGAACTTAAAATGAGTGATTTACTTACGAACTTGATGAATAAGGCTAAAAGTTTAAAGAAAAGATTGATTTTAGCCGAAGGCTATGACCCCAGAATGTTGAAGGCGGCAAGACGTATTTTAGACGAAGGTATAGCAAGCGGCGTTGTTGTGCTTGGGAACATAGAAGAAGTAAAAAAAATAGCGGGGAATGAAGGGATAAATATAAACGGGATAGAAATAATCGATCCCCAGACTTCTGAATATGAGGCAGAATTTATAAAGGCCTATTCCAAAATAAGACCGGAGTTAAGTGAAAAAGTAATCTTGCGGGTAGTAAAGAAAGATTTAATGTTTGCTTCTCTTATGCTTGCCACCGGTAAATGTGACGGCATGGTAGCCGGTATAAGCAGTGCTACGGCGAGTGTTTTGCAGGCCGCGGGCCTTGGAATAGGTTATGCCCAGGGAGTAAAAAATCCTTCCAGTTTCTTTGTTATGGTTTTACCTGAATTTAGGGGGGAAAAGGATAAAGTCTTAATTTTCGCGGATTGCGCGGTTGCGGTGAGCCCCGACGCGGATGCGTTAGCAAGACTTGCCGTTATGAGCGCGAACAATGCGGCAAAATTAACAGGTATCAAACCTAAGGTAGCTTTCTTAAGTTTTTCCACTAAGGGGAGTGCTGTAAGTCCTGAAACGGAAAAAGTGAAAGAAGCCGCTGACATAGCTAAGCGGATAGCGCCGGAGTTACTTATTGACGGAGAATTGCAGGCGGATACGGCTTTGGTTCCCGAAGTGGCAAAAAAGAAATTAGGCGAAAGCCCGGTAGCCGGAGACGCGAATGTATTGATTTTCCCTGATTTGGACGCCGGTAATATCGCTTACAAACTTACCCAGTATCTTGCCAAGGCACAGGCCATTGGTCCTATTATGCAGGGTTTTAAAAAGCCGGTTAACGATTTGTCAAGAGGAGCAAGTGTGGACGACATCGTACAGGTCGCGGCAATAACCGCGGTTCAGGCAGGAGGGAATTAATATAATGGAAGTTTTAGTTATAAATTGCGGAAGTTCTTCTATCAAATACCAGCTTTTTAGAATGCCCGAGGAAGTTGTTTTAGCCAAGGGTCTTGTAGATAAGATAGGAAAAGAAGACGGAGAGCTGATTCATTCTGTAAAGGGTGAAGACTATAAAATAAAAGAAGCGGCCAAAGATCACACAGCAGGTCTTAAGTTGATTTTAAACACTTTGGTCGATGAAAAAGTAGGCGTTTTGAAAAGCATTTCGGAAATTAAAGCGGTTGGTCACAGGGTTGTTCACGGCGGAGAAAGTTTCAGCGGTTCTATGCTCATTACGCCGGAAGTAGTAAAGGCTATAAAGGATTACTTTGATTTGGCGCCTTTACATAATCCTCCGAATTTATCCGGTATAGAAGCGGCCATGACACAATTACCGGGAATTGCCAATATAGCTTGTTTTGATACTGCTTTTCATCAAACTATTCCGCAGGTTGCTTATCTTTACGCCTTACCTTATGAACTTTATGAAAAATATAAAGTAAGACGTTATGGTTTTCACGGCACCTCTCACAGATATGTAGCCAGGCGTTACGCGGAATTAACCGGAAAACATAAATATGGCGCTAATTGTATCACTATTCATCTTGGAAATGGCTGTAGTATAGCGGCAGTAAAAGAGGGTAAATCGGTAGATACCAGCATGGGACTTACGCCTTTGGAAGGCCTGGTTATGGGAACAAGATGCGGAGATATAGATCCGGCAATTATATTTTATCTATCTGATAAAAATATGAGTGTCGCGGATATAAATCAAATGTTAAATAAAAAAAGCGGTTTATTGGGAGTATCAGGCACTTCCAACGACGTTAGAGATTTAATTGATAAAAGCCGCAAGGGTGATAAACAGGCTCAGCTCGCGTTGGACATTTTCGCGTATCGTGTCAAGAAATATATCGGTTCTTACCTGGCGGTGCTTGGTAAGTGTGACAGCATAATTTTTACCGGCGGTATCGGTGAAAATGCCGTGAGTGTTCGTGAAAATATATGTGCCGGACTCGAAGAATTAGGTATAAAAATAGATAAAGAAAAGAACGTGAAAATGGTAGGCCGCAAAGAAGGAAGCATTAGTGAAAATGGTTCCAAGATAGAAGTATATGTGGTGCCAACGAATGAAGAAATAGGCATCGCGCGTGACACCTATCAGTTGTTAACCGAAAAAGCTTCAGCAAAATAGTCTTTGGCCCGTCATACGACGGGCCAAATTTTTTCCCTGATTACCGTTACGGACGGGTTAATATGAGGGGATTTTTTTGTAATATTTTTTAATTAAACTCACTGGAAGAAAGTAAGGAGGAGAAAAAGAAATGCAGATTTGTATTTTCGAGGAACAAACAGGCAGTGAAAAGTTACACCCTTTAACTTATCTCAGAGCATCTTTTGAACTCAAATGCGGGAGAAACAGCCTGCTTGATAAAATGGTTTCTGAATTTGCGGGAAAAAAAGTTAATTTGTGGGTAAGAGATTACTTGATTGACGTTACGAAGGAAAAATTTAGTTATACTGTTAATAACGCCGATGCTTTAAATCAGGACGATGTGCTTTTTATTTCCGGACGTCTTTTGCTTGACGGCAAAATTAAATTGGAAGAAAAAGAAGGCGTTTATTATGCCAAAGGCAAAACAGCTTCCGCGGAAAATATAGTTTACGCTTATGTTAAAAAAGGAACACTTAAAGAGATAAAAAATCCCGGTCAGGACATTGTTGCTTCAGGTTTAGCGAAGAATGAAGTAGAAGCTACTTTAATCGAACGCCCTTGGGATCTTATTAATAACAATGGAAGCCAGATCGCGTTTGACTTCAAAAAAATAAAAACTGCTTCCGCTCCCGTTCCTGAAGGGGTACCGGTTGTAGGAGATAAAAAGCAAGTATTTATCGCGGAGAATGTGGAAATATATCCCTGCTCGGTTATCGAGGCAGTACATGGCCCTGTAATAATAGAAGAAGGGGTTAAAATATTTCCTTTCAGCAGAATTGAAGGCCCCGCGGTAATAGGCAAAGACGCGCAGATTTTTTCCGCTAAAGTAAGAGAAGGAAGCACAATCGGTGAAATGTGCAGAGTAGGCGGTGAAGTAGAAGAGAGCATTATGCACGCTTATTCCAATAAATATCACGACGGTTTCCTTGGACACAGCTATGTCTGTGAATGGGTAAATTTAGGCGCTTTATGCACCAATAGTGATCTTAAAAACGATTACAGCAATGTTTCTGTTTACATGAACGGTGAATTTGTAGATTCGGGAAGCAATAAAGTCGGCGCTTTTATCGGAGACCACGTAAAAACTTCCATCGGGACCCTTTTTAATACAGGAACGGTTGTTGGTTTAATGAGCATAGTTGTTGGAGGGGACGGGGTATTACCGAAATACATTCCTTCTTTCTGCTGGCTGTTGAAACAAAAACCGACCAAAGGGTACGGATTTGACATGTTAATGGAAACGGCAAAAAAAGTAACCTCCAGAAGGAAAAGAGAATTAACCGAAGCTCAGATAAAATTGCTTGAATATGTAAGAGATTTAACCAAAGAAGAAACAAAAGCGTTGATAAAAAAAGCCAGAAAAGCGTAATAATTAAAATTAAGAGAGGAGTTTTAAAATGGGAGAAAATGTAATCGAAAGAGTGAAAAAAGTAGTAGCGGAACAACTTAAAGTCGATGTATCCAAAGTTAATGAAAGTTCTGATTTCGTAAAAGATTTAGGAGCGGAATCTATTCAAGCTATAGAATTGATAGCGGCTTTTGAAGAAGAATTTGACATAGAAATGGATGAAAAAGCGGCATT
>JBDRBQ010000026.1:0-32986 GCA_043822625.1 Candidatus Omnitrophota bacterium
ACATACGCGGACATAAATGGTTTTACTTAACTGGCTCGAGCGGAGTTTTTATCTTTTCTTTTTGATGCGCTGTTTTGTTTTCGGCGGAGAGGTTGATGGTGTCGTTGTTTCCGTCTATTTTTCCGGCTAAGTCTTTGTCTAAGCTGAAAGTGTATTTCGCGCCGGTTATTTCGCCTTTTGACTGAGAAACTAAAAGCCCCATTCCAGCGACCATGCCTGCTTTATCGATACTTTTCGCGACAGCGCCTCTTTGTTTTTCTTGAGAAGCCGCGCTTATTTTTTTGCCGGTAACAGGGCAAACTTCCCCCGATTCAGCCTCTTTGGCGCATTGTTCATATTGAGAACCTATGGCAACAAGCGCTACTACCGCCGCGTTTTTGAAAATAGATTCTTTTGAAACGTAGAAATTTTCTTTTTGTTTAGCTTTTACAGTTGTCCCGTCTATTTTTAATTTTATGTCCGTAATTTCCCACTGTCTGAAATTAATACCTTTTCCAGTCGGCAAAGCGGAAACTTCGATATCCATTCCCTCAGGAGTTTCCCGATAGAGAATACCGGTATCGCAGGTTACATTGCCTTCTTCTATCTTTTTGTATTGAACGTTTTCTGTGGAGGTGGTGGTGCCGTCTTCTTCGGTAATAGACTGTTTTTCAGAGGCACTATCTTCTGTCTGCTCAATCGGCTGTTGTTTAGAAATTTCTTCTGTGAAAGTATCCGCCGGTTGTTCCTCGATTGTTTCTGTTTCAGGCATGGTAGTTTCGGGAATAGAAGAGGTTTCCGGCGGTTTAGTGCCTTCGCAGGTTCCGCCGTGTTCTTCTTCGGCTACAGGCTTGGGGACGCTTTCCCGCGGCAATGGAATAAAAATAACGTCGCCGATTTGGACCTGTTCGGTTTTTTTACAGCAGTGTTTTGGACAAGCGATGTTTCTGTTAGTTAATATTTCTCGTATGTTATCTATTTTAACCCCCCTGCTTGAAACGCTGACGGCTTGTCGTCCCCCAGCGGATGTTCCCATTATATCGTTCCCGTGATTTTTTTTTGCTTTAGATGTCCGATGCCTGTTTCTGATTGTTTCTTTGTATTCATCATCTAATCCCATTTCATGGCCGGCCTCGTGAGGAGCAGTATAACCGGGATTTGTTCCGAAGCGCCATGCCCCCCCCATATTTTTATTATAAGGGTCGGGCGAGAAACCGTTATTCCAATTTTCGAAACCGTTTATGTTGGAACGGTAATTGTCCGAGAGGCGGATTTCTATTTGGTCGTATTCTTCATCAATGGAAGGTTCGGCGTTTTCGTCTCTTAGAGAGTAATGAAAAGTAATTTTTACTTTACAGCAGTCGTAATCATATCCCGGCGGGTTCCAGACATTTTCTATTTCTCTTTTCCATGCTTCTATTTTATTAGTGATATCTTCGTCTGACAAACCGGCTCTTATAGCCGCGTCTTCTTCCAGCGTTTCTTGCGCTTTTGTTAAGCCGTCATTGTAAACGCCTATATGGTGTTGCAGGATAAGCAGTTGATTGCTTATGCGGGTTCGTTCTAAACGGTCTTGCACGCGTCGTCTTTCGCTTTCCAATTGGCCGATTTCATTTCCGAGTTCCGCTATTTTGTTCTGATAGTATTCTATTTCTCTATTTATGCTTTGAGGCGAGCGGACAAAAAATTCTTTATACAGGTCTATGTAAATAATGCAATTTTCTTCATCAACCTTGGTTTTTGTTTTGGCGGCGGTATCTTTGGGCGATATCAATAACGCTACAATGAAAAACAAAAAGATTGTTTTAGAACAAATTTTGTTCATAATGGATGATATCCTTTTTTGACGCGCAGCTAATCCAAAAGCTCGTTATAAATAATTTTATTGTCGTCCGGCACTACTAAATTTATGGTCATAATTATATTATCGAAATCTTCTTGCGCTGTGTTTTGCGTTCTGACGGTATGAGTTTTGTTGTTGGCAGTAACGGTGAGCTCGGCGAAACTGCCGTCTAAGGTATCTTTGGCGATGTATTCTTTATTGAGCTTGAAAAAGTCGTTTTCCACGATTGCCGCGTAAATCATGTCCAGTACCAGCTTATCCAGCATAAATTCGTTTGTTTTGATAAATTCACCGGAGGCCCTTTTGTCGGAGGGAATATAAAAATAAAGACCTTTGCCCGCGGGGTCTAGTTCTATTTTGTATAGAGGTTCGGCGGGGGACACGCCGCCGGCGACAGCGGTGATTTCAAAATCGGCAGGCGCATTGCCCAAATAAATACCGTTGTTGTTTTCGGCAAAAGCTGTTTCGGATAAAAATAAAATCAGAGCGAAAAGCAGAATTTTGTTAAGCATTATACCCCCCTGTTTAAGTAATACCCAAAGAGTAGCACATCTTTTTAAAAAAACAAAATTTTGGTTTGTGAAAAATTAAGAATGGTTGGAGGGGCTCACCTTTAATTGGTATAAAAAAACGGCTGGTGTATGGATTTGCGCCTACAGTCAGCCGTGGTAAATTTTATGCCCAAACTTTGGTTGTGATTTTTTCTTTTATAACTTCCTTTGCGGGGAAAATGTCAACTATGATTTCGTCTGGAGTGAACCACATTTTTATTTCCCGTTCCGCTTCCGGTTCATTTTCTGAGGCGTGCAGAACATTTTCATAGACGCCGCGGGTTGTGATACGCCCGAACTGACCTCTTATGGAAATAGGATCGGCTTCTTCGGGATTGGTAGCCCCTGCTAATTTTTTTACTTTGGCAATAGCGTCTTCGCCCCAGTAAACCATAGCCATTACCTTTTTGCGCTCATGAAGTTCGCCCATGATATAATGTATCAATTCGTCGAAAAAAGGTTTGTCTTTCAAGTGTTTGTAATGTTCGACAGCAAGCTCTTTGGTGACCTTTGCGATTTTCGCGCCCACGATTTCAAGCTTGGTTTCCGAAAGCCGCGTTAATATATTACCAGTCAGGGATTTTTTTAATCCGTCCGGTTTGATTAAAACTAATGTCTGATTAAACATGTTATTCCTCCCAAAACAACGTATGTTTTTATAATGTATCATATTGTAGAAAAATACTTTCTTATTGTCAATAGTTTTTTATAGTGGTGGTGGATTGGGTACATAACAAATTGCTTCACGCTGACTGTTCCCCACTGGCATCGGGAACCATCAGGTTGGGTGAGAAATAAACGCTACTGATTATTATGTCGCAAAAGTAGATGTTTTGCGACATTTAAAAGGAACAGATTAAACAAGATGGCTTATACGCGAAATATAAGAGGGGAATTTGAGGCAATTAGTAAAAAAAGCGCGATTTTAAGGTTTTTGATAGTTTTTCGATAGGGCAAGGAGTTCGCCTTTTTAAAATAAAACCCCTTGGATTTTGTTTTTTGTGATTCTGGTGTAATTTAATATTTCTATGATACTGGCGCCTTTTTCTTTTAATCCATAAAACGTGTTTTCGCCAAGCAGAATATATTCCCATTCAACGCCCATGCGGTCTTCCGTGGATAATTGATTTATTCTATTACACCAATCGACGGTTGCTAATTGTTTGTGCTTAACATTTTCCGAGCTAAGTTTATCCTGGCTTTTTGTTTCAACGATATATATTTTTTCTTTTGTTCTAACGACAAAGTCCGGAGAATAGGCGGCGAGCATCCCGTCGGTGCGCACGTAGTTTATTTTGGTAAACGCGTGGTAATTCTCGTTGACTTTAACAAAGGACAAGACATTCGTATCCGTATCGCAAAATTCCATGAAGGCTTTTTCAAGACCGCCTTTATTTGAAGGATAAGACTGCTTTTCATAAATCGTTTTTTCTATATCCAGGCAATATTTTTCTCTCATGCGTAAAGAAGGCACTTCGGAAAAATATCTTTTTACAACAACATCTTCGGAAATATCGATATTATTTTGGAGATCATAAATCGCTTTACTTATTTCTTTAATGATATGCTCCACGATGCCGGTTTGAGAAAGAAGCAGTACACGCCAGTTATTGTCTTCAAAGGGATCAAAAGAGGCCTTAAACAGCTTATTCCGAATGAATTTGTCTATGGCTTTGGCTATTTCCACCTGATTTATCTGCATGGCCGGAAATTCTTTGGTTTTTCGCGCGCTTACTTTAACGATCATGGTAGAAACAGATCTTACGATTTTGCTGATAAATTCATTATAACTTTTTGAACTGAAAACATCGGATTTTACCTCATAATTGCCAAACCGTGTTTTAACGGTCATTTCTTCGGAGTAAAATATATCACCTTTTTTGGGGAGCATGTTCTTAAGCTGAGATAACTCATATAAGCTAAATTCCGATAATTTATCAATCGGAATTTCCAAGGGGATTAAATTTTCTTCTTTATCAACAAGAATAATCGGGAAATAGATATCATAGTCTTTATAATTTGCCTTAAGCCCGACATTTATAATATCCCCCAGGACGTCTTCCCTGTCTTTAGGATCACTTTCAATAATCGCGGCTTCTTTAATAAGATCGTCATAAAATTTAATAAACGCGGGATGTTCAATAATACTTAAGATATCCATGTAACTTTTTGGTTCCTGCTTTTTCTGTAAAAGCAGAACTCTGGTTTCATCTTTAATTTCTTGATATTCAGGCTCACGCCACATTAAACGCAGCCCCCGGCCAATTGTCTGCTCCAGCAGAATTGGGGCTTGATTTGAGCGTAACGGGACGATAACACAAATATTATTTATATCAAACCCTTCGCGCAACATAAGAACAGATACAATAACCTTTGGGCAGGAGAGTTTATCAACGTTAAACAGGCGTTGTTTTAAAATGACCCATTCTTTTTGCGGGATATTTCCTTTTTTATCCGAGTCAATCTGTACCACGTCTTCTTCTCTAAGGCCTTCGTATTTTATTAAATATTCAACTACCTTGGGAGATACTTTGGTATCTTCGCAAATAACAAACATCTTAGGGTATTTATTGCTTATGCCCTCTTGATTTTTTGTCAGTTCGACAAAGTGTTCTTCTAATTTTTTTAGTTTCGCGATACCGGCCCGTAACATTGTTTTTTGGCCGTTAGATAAACCCACGACCTCGCGGCCGTCTCTCTCGGCCCGGAAATCAAGAGGCAAGGCGGCGATTTCCTTTCTTTTGTCTAAAGCGATTGTTTTAACCAGACCGGAATGGATGGCGGTTCTCAAATCAAAATCAACGACTATA
Organism: Candidatus Omnitrophota bacterium; assembly: GCA_043822625.1. Lineage (GTDB taxonomy): Bacteria > Omnitrophota > Gorgyraeia > DAOVKU01 > DAOVKU01 > JBDRBQ01. Next base: position 5,184 of record JBDRBQ010000026.1, read on the forward strand.
TGCGGAAAATAATGCTTTGTCCGGTTTTGGCCGCTGCCGGTTACGTCGTAGGGGGTAGCTGAGAAATCAATCTGGATAAACTTTTCCTTCTTAGGAGCAGAAATATAGGACAAACTTTTCTGCCATTCAACTTCTTGAATATCACCATACGTTTTGTTGGTATGGATATGATGCGCTTCGTCATTTATAACAACTAAATTTTTTAAGTTTCTTAAAAACTCGATTTCATTTCCGCTGAAATATTGATTGTCCAAGGCATCAAGACTATGTCCGGATGACACCCCGGGGGTTATTGGTAACATGTCTTTTATAATCTCTGAGGGATTTTCAAGGGGAGAAACCTCAATTTTTTCTTCCTGCTCAACGCCGGCAAGCAAATGCCAATTTGTGATGGCGATCAGCCCTTCTCCGGTGACTTTTTTCCCTATTTCTTCTTTTTTGCAAACTCCGTTTTGCACAAAACCAAAAATTTCTTCACTGAACCGGGGTGGAACAAATAAAGATTCATATTTTTTAAAATCAGAGGTTTCAAATTCCCTTTGTATGTTCTGGTCATCCCCTTTTTCCTTGCCTAAGTACGCGTCAAGCAAGCGTTCATAGACGATAAGGCCGGGGGCAACTAATAAAAAATTTTTCGAATATCTTCCGCTATATTGTTCTTCGTGTTTCGCGTTTAGATATTGCCAGATAAGCAAGGCGTGCATAACCCAGGTTTTGCCGGTGCCGGTGGCCATCTTCATGGCATACTTGGGATGTTGGTAGTTACTTTTTTTTAGTTCAACCAGATCCATCTGGGCAAGGATTTCGTCATCAATTAAAGAGTAGGTATCAAACACATTCGTGGTTTTTAATACTTCATGGATGTAAATTGTATTAAGGATCGCCTGTTTCTGCCCGGCATGAAAATTTATATTTCTATTTTCGCAAAACGCGTCATCAAACCAAAATCTCAATAAATCTGCTGTTACAGGGGTAACCGTAGAAAGAAAATCCCCATGATCATAAGCGGCTTTAACCATATCGGTAAGCCTTCGCGCAAATCTTAAGGGGATATCCCTTGTTCCGGTATTTAAAGGTGTCGGCATGTGAATAATTCCTTTTATAGCCTTTTCTATCGGTGCTTTTCTATCCCAAAAAGGTCTTGACTTTACTGCCCAATATGGTAAACTTTAATTGTCCTTACCAAAGGTAAGGAACCTACAAAGGTTTCAGCCGCTGAGCCAATAATAATCAGCGGCTATTTTTTTACCATTTTGGGTTTAATCTAATCATGTTGAGCGCCCGCTGATTAGCAATAAAAGCACTTATAAAAAACGCTATATCCACGCTTTTTGTCTGTATTATCACCACGTAATCCAGTACAACAATAGCAACTCTTCGATTCGTGACTACGCATTTACGTTTATTATCCCACCCAAAGTATAACTCCGCTGAGGCATCTCCTAACGCGACCTTTATCCATGGCATCCGCTCGGCGCGTTCCGTAGAAAAAACGTCTTTTTTATGATCCCTACGGCTACTGCTTGAGTAGAAAGCATGATCAAAAGCCCCCCCTAGGGAATAGAACCCTGATTTTATCAAACGTATAAACTTCCTGATTGCAATAATTCTCTTCGAAGTATTTGCGATATTCGTCAGGTGATTTTAAATCAAGCAACGACGGATAAGTCATATTTTTTCACCCGCTAGATCGATTTGAAAAATATTAAACTTGGGATACCCTTTGCTTGTAGCGGTTATTTTATGCCCCAAGCGGGACTCTATGCATTCGACGATCTTCTGTTTAGCCTCCCCTGAAACCTGTCCGTTAAATTTAGCGTTAACCGCTCCAAGCAATAAATCTGCAATTTGAATAAAAATATTCTCATGAGAAGGCAGTGCTTGAAGTATCTTAATTTCGGAACTCAAGTTAGCCCTATTTAAGCATTGATGCAGTATTTTTAAGCGATTTTTAACCCTGCTAGTTTTGATATCCAAATATATGGCGTACGTGTTGAAATCAAGAATCCAATGATGAAGCAACTGATAATAAAATTTATAAAACCCCAGTTCAGCGTCGGCATCGTGATATTTCACTAAATTAACCTTGCTCTTCTCTACAACGACGCACCGGAAACACGTATCATTATTTTTATCAAAAAAATAATTAATTAAATCGATATAAAAATCAACCTTGGATGCGGATACCTTGTTCCACTTAATCTCTGAAAACATTTTATGTTTTACGCGGATAGCATGAAACTTGTCTTTTAATGATTCGCGTTTATCCGCAAGTAACCATAACCCTCCGATAAACATATATCTACATTGGGAATTCTGCGAGGTAAAAACGTCCTGACACGATTCATCACAATATATCTCGTACTTCATTGCTTCACCTCCTCAATCACCGCGCTTTCAAAGCCAAAAACATCAACAGCCTTGACACAAACTTTACGTTTGCCTTTTATTTTAGAGACGGTTAAGGATGTGCGTGTAACAACTCTAAAGGGATCGCTGTCATTTTCGACATTGTCCCGGTAATCCTGCCATTTGCTTCTAAACACTTCTCCGTCATAATCCGGGTCAATGCTCCAATATTCAATAAGCGCTAAGGGATCATCGGCAATCGTAGCCTGCAACTTTTCTTTATCTTCCGCATTTAAGGACAACGCGTCCGGAGAAAGCAAAACATAATTTTGCAATTCTATTTTTATTTCCTCATTATTGCCGTTTAACTCTATAACTTCTATGGGCTTGATTGATAAGTATTGGAGAGAAGAAAAGCGGATTTTTCCGGCCTTGACCAGTTTCTGATAGGATGCTTTTGTTTCTAATCTGTCTAAGAGGTCCGGCGGGATAACTAAAACTTCAAGATCCGGATCATTCAAATTTGTAATCACCTGGCCGATATCATTAACAAAGTTCCAACCTAAGACAACAACCTTTTTCCAGCCGCCCATAAAGCTGCCACGGAGCTCCTGGGCTTTTTTAAGGGTATTGTAACCGGTCAGCTTAGACGGGGAATCAACAAAAACAAGGGTTCTGCCTTCTTTCACATAACCTAAATTTCTTTGGGAAATTTCAACATCTGAAAAAGGGATAGCGCCATAGAGGCTTAAAACAACATGGGCTAAATCGCCTACACGTTTAAACCCGCTTTTTTCAAACTGTTCTTTTTGATAATCTCCTATTGACTGATAAAGGAATGGTTTTGAATCCTGGTCTATCAAACGCTTGCGCATAATCATACAGGCTGGCTTACCTAAGTCTGCCATAATCCAACGCCTGCCAAGTTGTTCAGCAACTGCGCCTGTTGTGCCAGAACCTGCAAAGAAGTCAGCAACAACACTATCGATAGGACAAGAGGCGGTAATTACTCTATCCAATAACTTTTTTGGCTTCTGTGTCCCATAATTTAGCCCCTCATTGGATCTTGACGAAATTGCCATAAAATCGGTCCATAGATCTTGGATCTGTTTACCTTCTATATCATCTGCAAATTGTTTATATCTCGGAGTGCCTGTAGAAGTGAAAAATATTAAATCATTAGCTATTGCAACATCTATTCTTTCTTGTGTCCAAATCCAATGTCTTCCAGGAGGAGGATGCAATAGTTTACCATTAAAATAACGCGGTGGGCCATCCCCCGCGGCATTCATCGAAACGGATTTATAGCACTTTCCAGTTTTTTCATCTATATAAGGATATTCTTCAGTAGTTTCTTCTTCAGAACGAGGTATAAAGACCTTTTTATAATAAGGGAGACTTGTCTTCCCATAAAAAAGCAACGTATCATGAATGCATCCAAATTTATTTCCATCATTATGACTGTAAGCTCTTCTCCAAATTATCTCATTTCTAAAATTCTCTTTCCCAAATATTTCATCCAGTAAAATCTTCACATAATGCCCCACATGCCAATCAATATGAACATAGATCGATCCTTGTTCTGATAAAAGTTCTCGCATCAAAACTAATCTTGGATACAACATTTTCAAATAACTAACTGTGCCATCCTTCCAGGTATCAGAATAAGCAAATTGCTCAATAACTGTCGGTCTTTGTTCAATATCCGCATTAGGCAGATGTATTTTTGTCCGATAATCGGCTTTGGAATCGAAGGGCGGGTCAATATAAATCAAATCTATCTTTCCCCGCATGGACGGTAACCCGGTGTGTTCATCCCCGGCTAAAAGCCCCTGCATTACCAGCAAATTATCACCGTAAATCAAGCGATTAAGCCACTCATTTTTGTTGATCTCTCTTACTTGCCCCCGAAACAAGCCGGACTTTTCTTTTGAAGGGAGAACGTATTCGTTGGTCTGCAAAACAATGCGCGAACCATTGGATAGTCTTTCTAAGATATGTTCCGCTTCTTTTTTTCCTTCGGCAACAATTTTTGGTAATTGCTCAATCAATGATTCCGGCATTTAGGCTCCTTCTTTTCCTTCAAATAATACAATGCCTTTATTCACCTGATCATAAAAGATCGGGTCGTTTTTTTTCTTTTCCAAAAATTCAATATTTGAAAAAATGACAGTCTGAATTTCTCGGTTGCTTTTGAGTGTTTTGATCTGCTCCTGAACAAAACTTTTGCTGTGGCTAATAATCAGTAAATCTATGTCGCTATCTGGGGTATTCTCTCCCCTGCTTGATGAGCCAAAGAGAATTATTTTAGAAGCCAGAGGTTTTAATTTTTCCAAGAGGCCATTTAAATGATTTATCGTTTCGATGATCTTGAGTTGTTTGACAATTAAATTTTTATGATTAAGGGTGTAAAAAAATGCTTTCCCCCGTTTGGACCGGAAAAGAAAATCCGTGATAACCAGGGTGCGTAGAGCATAGTTAACCCCGGATTTACTAATTTTGGTTGCTTCCTGAATCTCACTTTCCATGAAATCCCGGATAGGATGATCTATAAGGAAATGCAATATTTTTTGTACGGTAGTGACAATGAGTATATCTTTCTTTTTCATGTTTCTCCCATTTTTTTGAACTACCATCCAATATATAAGGGAGTTGCCTTATTGTCAAGTGATTTAGCTGGGGGTTTTGGCTGGGGTTTTTTTATACTTTTTACTTAAGGCTAATTCTTTTATCTTTTCTTCTACCCCTGATAATTCCTGCATTTTATACTCTAACATCTCTATATATCGACGATATGTAAACTCTTCCTCGATACTTTCAAATTTAATCTTTCGTACATAATCCCAATGCTTTTGCGTCCAATTCTTAGCTCCTTGATATCTCAACCCTCGAACTTGCAAAAATTTCAAAATATACTGCTTTGATTGATGTACTTCTTTCCTGATTTGTTCTCTTAGCCTGACTACACTACGATCTGCTTCATCCTCCGGACTTGGAACCTGCACCGATACTAATTCTCCTGCCCGATATAACCGCCCTAAATTTCTCGCGTCTCTTTTGTCCGTTTTAATCCGATCTCCACTTCGTTTCGGTGCTATCACGTCAATAAATTCAATAAATTCTTGATGGACATCATTTCCCACGTATGCTATTATTTTATTCATGCCGTACCTCCTTTTTTCGACTATTATAGCCGATTGTAGCTCTAGTAGCTACTGCTACTAATCTACGCTAAAGCAGGTATGGTTTATGAAACGAGGGGGCATTATGACAGAAAAAGTAAAAGATCCGGTTTGCGGTATGACAGTAGATAAACATAATGCCGTCAGGACAGAAAAAGACGGCAGGGTTTATTTTTTTTGCGGTGACAATTGCAGGGATAAATTCCTTTCCGGCGCGCGAAGGAAAAAAGGCGGCCATGTCCATTCCGCGGGCGGCGGGCACAATCATTGCGCTCATCACGCGGGGATGATTGCCGATTTCAAAAAGAGGTTTTGGATTTCTTTAATTATAACTCTGCCCATTTTAATTTTGTCTCCGTTAATTCAGAGTTTTTTAGGTTTAAGAGAAGTATTTCAATTCAATGGGGATTTATACGTTCTTTTCGCGCTTTCATCAGTGGTATTTTTTTACGGCGGCCGGCCTTTTCTTAAAGGTTTGTTCGACGAAACGCGCAAAAAAGAACCGGGTATGATGACTTTAATAGGAATTGCTATCACAATAGCCTATGTTTACAGTGCCGCGGTTGTATTCGGACTGAAAGGAAAAGTATTTTTTTGGGAAATAGTTACTCTGGTAGATATCATGCTTGTTGGGCACTGGATTGAAATGAAGTCCATAATGGGGGCGTCGCGCGCACTGGAAGAGCTGGCAAAGCTTATGCCTCGGAACGCGCACAAGCTGATGAGTGACGGTAGCGTGAAAGACGTTGTTCTGGAGGAACTCACGGTTAACGATAAAGTTATTATAAAGCCGGGTGAAAAAATTCCTGCCGACGGAGAAGTTGTAGAAGGAGAGAGTTCGGTTGATGAAGCCATGCTTACCGGAGAATCTAACCCTATATCCAAAAAAGCCGGAGAACAAGTTATCGGGGGTTCTATCAACGGTGAGGGCTCATTGACGGTAAAGGTAAAAAAAACCGGTAAAGATTCCTTTCTTTTCCAAATTATAGGTTTTGTAAAAGAAGCACAGGAAAGTAAATCACGGAGTCAGGAGTTGGCAAGCCGCGCGGCTTTGTGGCTTACTATTATCGCGATTACCTGCGGGATAGCGACACTTTTAGTGTGGCTTGTGTTCGCGCGCAAGGATTTTGCTTTCGCGCTTGAGAGAACTGTAACCGTAATGGTTATTACTTGTCCTCACGCGTTGGGGCTTGCTGTTCCGCTGGTAACGGCGGTTTCGACGGCGTTGGCGGCGGGTAGCGGCTTGCTTATCAGAAATAGAGCCGCTTTTGAGCGCGCCAGAAATATTCAGGTCATTATATTCGATAAAACCGGAACTTTGACGCTTGGAAAATTCGGCATTACGGATAAAATTATTTTTTCAGAAGATATAACCGAAGAGGATTTGATAAAATACGCGGCTTCCGTGGAGGCGCGTTCGGAGCATCCCATCGCAAAAGGCATTGCCTCGGCGGTAAAAGATTTTTTCCCTGTCGAGAAATTCAAAGCTATAACAGGAAAAGGCGTTGAGGCAAAAGTCAATGGTAGAGACGTTAAAGTAGTAAGCGCGGGGTATCTTAAAGAAAATGGTATGGGAATCAAAGACGAACGGCTTGAAAAAATTTCTTCTCAGGGAAAGACAATTGTTTTTGTAATAATAGACGGAGAAGTAAAAGGCGCGATTGCGGCGGCCGATATTATACGGCCTGAGTCCAAAGAAGCGGTAGACCGGCTGAGGAACATGGGTATTAAATGTATGATGCTTACCGGAGATAATAAAGAAGTAGCGCGGTGGGTGGCAAACGAAATAGGACTGGATGAATATTTTGCCGAAGTACTGCCAAAGGAAAAAGCGCAGAGGGTGAAAGAAATTCAGCGAAGAGGCCTTATAGTTGCTATGGCAGGCGACGGTATAAATGACGCTCCGGCGATAGCTCAGGCAGATGTGGGTATTGCTATCGGTGTCGGCACTGACGTTGCCATTGAAACAGCTGATATTATTCTTGTAAAAAATAATCCTCTTGACGCGGTAGCCATAATCGGGTTGGCGCAAGCTACTTATAAAAAGATGGTACAGAATTTAGCGTGGGCCACTGGTTATAATATTTTTGCTATTCCGCTGGCGGCGGGAGTGTTTTATAAAGCAGGCATATTACTCAGCCCTGCCGCGGGAGCGTTGCTCATGTCTTTAAGCACGGTTATTGTTGCCGTCAACGCGCGGTTTTTGAAAATAAAAAAATGACGATTTTTATGGAATACGAAATCCTATTTTGACCATTTAAGGCATTTATTGTTAACCAATTATCCAATTTTGTGGAAAAAAATCAGTAAAAAACGGAAATAACCAATTTGATGAGACGCTCGTAAATGATAAAGTAAATACCTGTTAGTATAATTTTAATGAAGTTAAAAAAATGGAGGGGAAAAATGGCGGTGGAAACGAAGAAAGCGGGTAGAATTTCAGAGGAACGGCAGATGAAGATAAAAATTTCGGCCGAAGAACGTCAGGAGATGATTAAGAAAAGAGCCCAAGAAATTTTTACAAAAAGAGGGAATCGTCCCGGGGACGCTATGAGCGACTGGCTTAAGGCCGAACGGATAGTAGATGAAGAAATAAAAGTTTCTATACAAAAATGAAGCTCCTCGGGCTTCCGCCAAGGGCGAGATCTTGCCTGTGGCGAAACTCGCTTTCAGCGGCTCGCCGCCAATCGGCGGAAAAGCCCGAGGTTTCTTTAAGCGGAATACTGAGCACATTCGACTTGGTTCGACTATGTTTAGTCCGAGTGAAGCCGAAGGACTCACCACGAACTGCTCAGTGTTTAGTCCTGAGTGTAATCGAAGGGCTGAGCGGCCATTATTCATCCGCACCCTGAAAAGTATGGTTTTCTGGCCGCGAATGTATAAAAAATGTCGAAACAAAAAGCGGCAATCGCTGGAAAAGGAATATTACCCGTCGCCCAGCTACAGAATAATAGAGAGGATGATTAGACTTATAGAAGCTAAGATGAAAACTTTTGAGCGTAGCGGACAGTCGGATTCGTGTTTTATTGATATCGCGGTGGATTTTCTTAAAAGGTACACCGATAAATGTCATCACGGCAAAGAAGAAGATGTTTTTTCGCGAATGAGGGATGGAGTAAAACTTTATCCCCGTCATAGCGAGATTGAAGATAAAAAATTTCTCTTTTATTTATACCCTTGACAAAGATTTTCCCGTATGGTAATTTACCTTTAAAGATGTGCGTCAGAGAGAAAAAGTATCTTTTTAGAAGGGGCAATGTGATTAAGGGGGGAAATGAAACAAGCCATTGCTATTAGAGGGTTGTCGCAAGTAGAAATATTGCGAAATTTCGAAAAAAATTTTCGTAAACTCACCGATTTAAAAATAATCTATTTAGACCTGAAACAAAACAATCCGCTGAATCCGCAGGATTTATCCTTACCGTTATTTAATGCCGGCAAAAAGCAGGAAAAAATTCTAAAATTTATCGATAAAATAGGTGAAGAGATAAAAAGCGGCCAAAAACCGAAAGTTTTCTCCGATTTTTCTCTCATAACCGCCGCTATTCCTATTATTGCCAAAGGTGAAATCATCGCGATAGCGTTAACAAGTTTCGCCAGGAGTGATTCTTCATCGTCGGTTCCAACCGCGCTTTATTCTGAAAAGCGGGATTCCAAAATAGATAAACTCTGGCAGCAGTTACCCGTCATAAACAAAGAAGACCTGCAAAGCTGGGCTAATATTCTTTTCGATACGCTTAATTATATTTTTAAACACGAATATGATTTTCTAGTTTTTTCCGAGATGGAAAGATGCGCTACCCGCGCCGAAGAAACTTTGCAGAGGGCGCTTGTTTACATTAATGAAAATTATCATCACCGCGATATTTCGCTGGGAATGGTAGCAAAAGAAGTTTTTTTAAGCCATTTTTATTTTAGCCATCTTTTTAAACGTGAGCTGAAGATGACTTTTATCGATTATTTAACGCAGGTAAGATTAGAATCGGCTAAAAAGCTGCTTAAAAATCTGAAGCTCAATGTTAATCAGGTAGCCTACGCCGTAGGCTATCAGGACCCTAATTATTTCAGTAAGGTTTTTAAAAGAAATCTTAAAATGACACCCCATGAATACAGGACGCGTATTGTAAAAAATAAAATAACTGAAAAAGACAAAAAAATTCAATAAAAAAGCAATTTAGTACCTTGACATATTTGGTAAATATGATATATTAAGCACGAAAAATAAAAAAAGGAGTTAACTGTGTCTGAAAAAAGACGGTATATCAGAATAGAGGTAGATGCTCCTGTCAAGTGCAGAATAGTGGATAAGTATAAAAAGAAACAGCTGTCTTACGACATAGAAACCACCATTAATAATTTAAGCGAAGGCGGAGTATATTTGAATTGGCCGAAATCATGGGATTGCAGGGTTTGCACTAATTGTCTGGCGTGGGTTTTTAATCATTCCTGTATACTAAAGGAAGAAAATTCTGCCGAAGAAACGAATAAATATCTTACAACATCGCTTTTTATAAAACTTGAGATGAAACCGCCGATAGTTCCTCATCCTATGGATGTTATAACTAAAGTGGTATGGGTAAAACCTGACTTGGAAAAGAATACCTACGGTATAGGGCTGTGTTTCGAAGAAGATAAAGACGGTAAGTTAAAGAAACTACAAGAGAAAATACGTGGGTTTAGAAAACAAAAAGAAGTTTGTTGAGTTAACGATTCCTAACCCCGTTTTATTCCCGCGATATATCATAGGGACTCTGCCTGAACCTTTTTTCGGTTTTAATTAAGGAATAAAAATTTTGCCGGTTGTTTTTTATACTTTAAGGACGTAAAGTCACAGCCTTTAGGCTGTAGATAATATAGGCGTCGATCAGTCCTTTGATTACACGCAAGGATTTGCGCTTAGCAACTTGTGGTGAGCGAAGCCGAAGGATTTATTTGCCTCGTTAGAGACCTACCTGCCGGCAGGAAGGAAGCCACCGTTAGCGCAAACCGTTCGAGAATGAAGTTCTCCAACGGGGTTTACTGGCGGTGTTTTTGCGCGCCGCAATAATACTTTTTGCTTCGGAGCAAAACTATGGAAATGCGAAAGAATTTAGAAATTGCGAAATCGAGCTGGAAATTAACTTTTAAGACTCTGCGTGAATATCCCCGCATAAGCGTGCCTTTTGTTTTTAGCGCGTTAGCGGAGGTTTTTTTTCTAATTATATTATATTACGCCCCGAGATATCCTTTTTCAGCTATATTAGCACCACCCATAAAAACTTTTGTTGGTGAAGCATATTTGCATTATCCGCTTAATTTTATACTTTTGCCGCGGTTGTTTTATTTCGCGAAAGTTTTTGTATGGTTTACGATGGGTATTTGCGCGTGGGCTGTGTCGAGCAATATGGTTAGTCAGGTGCAGGAAGGCAGGTTTTTGCCCAGTATCGCCGGCAGTTTTAACCGGGTTATAAGACGTTATCCCGCGTTGTTTCTTTTCGCGCTTAGTATTTTTATACTGTCGTTGGTGATTTTTAAATTGCCGCAGTTTCTTGTTATGAAGCTATATTTTTTGCCAAGAGGAAAATATTTTACTCTGCAGTCATTTTCCTTTATTAGTTTTTTTATTACCATTGCCGTTGAAGCACTGTTGATTTATATTGTCCCTTCTATTATAATAGAAAGACAGTCTTTTTTTGGCGCTTTGAAGAGGACATGGGCATTATCTAAAGAAATATATATGCCTACTTTGGCTATAATATTGATACCGCGTCTTTTAGAGATGGGGGTGTTTTTTTTAAAACAAAAATTGCCGCTTATTATGACAAAAACGTTTCCCGAAATAACATTGTGGGTCTTGGGCGCGGATATAGTTGTTTCCTTTTTGACGAATTTAATAGTGATAACGTTGATTACGGATTTGTTTTTAATAAAACAAGGTGTTGAAAAAGAAATTTAAAAAACAATGAAAAAGTTTTATTTAATAATCGCGCTTATCGTTTCTTTTGTTCTCAACGCCTGTTCTAGTGAGGAATATTCGGCTGAAAAACTTTATTGGCGGGCTAATCAACAATATAATCGTGTTTTGAGTAACATAGATAAAGCCAAACCGGTTGATTTTCAGAAAGTCATAGTTGCCTACCGTGAAATTATTGTCAAATACCCCAACTGGCAAAATACGGCTCAGGCATATTTTAATATAAGCCGTTTATACGTCAGTCAGAAAAAATATGATATGGCCAGAAGCGAATTGGAAAAGATGAAAAGTAATTTTTACCGGCAGACGGACATATGCGCGAATGCCGAAGTAGTTATAGCGCTTACGTATGAAGAAGAAGGCCGGTGGGATAAGGCGCTTGAATATCTGGATATAGTCGAAAAAGAGTATACTAAAACGTACAGCGCTTTTTTGGTGCCTATTTATAAAATGCGGCATTACAAAAAAACCGGCGAAGAAGATTTGCGGCAAAAGACTTATAAAGATGCTATTTTAAAATATAAAGAGATGATAAGCCAGTCCCCTGATACCATAGCCGCTTTAGCAGCTGTGGATTTCAGCCTAGCCGCGTTTGCGGAGCTGAGAGATAAAGAAGAGGCCTTAGCTTATCTTGACGGACTTATCAAAGAATATCCATCTTCTCCGATACAGGCAAAAGCATTGTTTTCAAAAAGCATAATCTATCGCAGGTCAGGCCAGCCTGATTTGGCCATCGAAAGTTTAGAAGAAATCGTCAAAAAATTTGTTAATACTGAACTTGCGAAATTGGCTAAAGAACAAATTAACGAAATAAAAAAGGAAAAAGACAATTAAAATTAAAATAAGTTCGATAATTAAAGTCGTTATTATAGCGGCGGTCTTGATTTTTATTTTTTCTCCGACTTTCAGTTGGCTGAAAGGAAGATTTACGGAAGCCGATACGTATTATTCCCATGGTTTTTTAGTGCCGTTGGTGTCGTTGTTTTTGATTTACAGAAAAAAAGAAGAACTTTTAAAAACCCCGCAGAAAAATACCCTGTCCGGAATTTTTATTATTTTTTTAGGGCTTATGATTCATTTAATAGCTTTGAGGTGGGGAATAAATTTCGTTTCGGCTTTTTCTTTAATAATCGTTTTGTTTGGATTGTTTTTGGCTTTGTGGGGCAGGGAAGTTACCGGAAAAAATATGTTCGCGCTTCTTTTTTTGATTTTTATGGTGCCCTTGCCGAAGGTGTTAATTATAGCCATAAGCTTTAAACTGAAGATTCTGGTAGCGAGCTTTTCGGCAAACATAATTAACGCCGCGGGAATCCCCGCGTTGAGAATGGGCAGTGTAATCCAATTGCCTAATACCACTGTAACCGTCGGGGACCCATGCAGCGGCTTAAGAAGCCTGATTTCCTTATTAGCGTTGGGTGTGTTATATGCTTATATGTCCAATTTGTCCAGAGGCAAGAAAATTATTTTATTTTTATCTACTATCCCCATAGCTGTTATAGCCAATATTATCAGAATAGTATTATTGCTTTTTGTGGCTTATGTTTACGGCAGAGAATTTGCTACCGGTAAATTCCATGATTTTTCGGGATTTGTGGTTTTTATAATAGCGTTAATGTTTTTAATGTTTATAGGCAGGGTTTTATCATGGCAAAAAAAATCTTAGTTTACGCGGTTTTAGCGGGTTTGTTGTGCACGGCGGTTTTCTTTAAACAGGCAATAATGAAATTCAAGGAATTGCCTTCACCGCCTGCCATGGTTTTGAATTTTCCTGCCAAGTTCGACGGTTATGAATCCGAAGAAATATCTCTGGATGAAAAAGTGTATGATATTTTAAATACACGGACTATTTTTTTGAGGAAATATTATAAGGAAGGGGAAATGCCCGTTTGGTTTCTTGTTGTTTATGGAGAAGAAGACCGCCAAAGTTTTCATCCGCCCGAATATTGTTATCTTGGTGGAGGAGACGCGGAACTTATAGAAAAAAAAGTGGATACGTTTGATTTATCTTCCGGAGAATTGGATGTCAATAAAATGTTATTTAAAATGTCCGGACAGGTACAGCTTGTTTGCTACTGGTATACGGCAGGGAAGACAATGACAGCTAGTTATTATAAACAGCAGATGATGTTTGTAGCCGGGCAGATTAAAGGGGAAAAAACAGGCGGCACTTTAATGAGAATTTCGACCATTGTTTTGGACGCGGAAACCGAAGAAGCCGCGAAACAAAGAATAATAGATTTTTTAAACAGCGCTATGCCTAAAGTAAAAGAGGTGCTATAAGATAATTTTTTTTAAACAATATTGTTTTTCAAAAAAGTAAAATTTAATTTTCTGAACGTCGGTACGAGGCGAGTAAAGATTTTCCCGTGAACCAGAATATCTCTGGCTTGTGATTAGTGGGAATTAGGCCTAAGGTTTTCGGTGCGGGGCTTCACTTTGTACCGGTTTTTTATTGGATATATAATAATGCCAAGGGCTTATGGACAAGGTAAAATGCGCCTTGTTCTATGCTCTATGCTAAAATGGGTGATATTATGATTGAAGAAAAAGATTTGACTAAACTGGAGCCGGATTCTTCCGGAGTGATAAAAGAAATAGGGGGCGGGGAGAGAATTACCGCCAGATTAAATTCTATGGGGTTGAGGCAGGGGAAAAAAATAAAAAAAATAAGTTCTCATTTTTGGCGGGGACCGCAGACCGTGGAAGTAGACGGCATGAAATTAGCCGTTGGTTTTGGCACGGCTAAGAAAATTATTATTCAGGTCGAAAAATGAAAAAAATTGATAACATTTTGTTGATGGGCAATCCTAACGTTGGTAAAAGCACTTTGTTCGCGAGATTGGCCGGGGCCAAAGTTATGATTTCTAATTATCCGGGGACGACTGTCGAATTCAGCCAGGGTAAAGTTAAAATGAACGGTGAGAAACCTATGGTAATAGATGTGCCCGGCGCTTATACTTTAGAACCGACTAATAAAGCTGAAGAGATCGCGGTTCAGATGCTTAAAGAGGGCGGAGTTGTTGTAAATGTCGTGGATGCCTCCAATCTGGAAAGAAATTTATATTTAACTGTTCAATTGCTAGAGCGGGATAATCCTGTGATTGTGGCGTTGAATATGTGGGACAGCGCCAAGCATAAAGGGGTTTATATCGATATCGCGAAATTGGAGGAGAAATTAGGTGTGCCGGTGGTGGCGACTTGCGGGTTAACCGGCGAAGGCATAAAAGAATTAGCCCAACGTTTTTCCCACGCCAAGGTTTCTAAATTGCAGTTTTCTTCAGACAGCCACCGATGGCAGACTATCGGCAAAATAGTGGAAGACGTGCAAAAACTCACGCATCGTCATCCAACACTGTTGGAAAAATTGGAAGATTTGAGTATTAAACCTTTTTCTGGGTTACCAATCGCCGTCGGTGTTATTTACGGCGCTTTTTGGGTAGTGCGCTTTATAGGTGAAAATTTAATCAATCATGTAGTTATCCCGCTTTTTACAAAAGCATGGCTGCCGTTGGTTATGAAATTAAGCGTTATTCTGGGAGAAGGAACTTTTTTGCATCAGGTTCTTATAGGCAATCTTATTGACGGCAAAGTGAATTTTGGCCTGTCTTTCGGTCTTTTGACTACCGGTCTTTTTGTTCCCATAGGAATAGTTTTGCCCTACGTACTCGGTTTTTATTTAATGCTGGGACTGCTGGAAGATTTAGGTTATTTGCCGCGGCTGGCGGTTTTAATGGATAATTTTATGCATCATCTGGGCCT
Source organism: Candidatus Omnitrophota bacterium (assembly GCA_043822625.1). Classification (GTDB taxonomy): domain Bacteria; phylum Omnitrophota; class Gorgyraeia; order DAOVKU01; family DAOVKU01; genus JBDRBQ01. The sequence goes on from JBDRBQ010000026.1 coordinate 20,427, forward strand.
GCATGGGTACGCTATTATTCCTTTTATTTTGGGATTGGGGTGTAATGTCCCCGGAGCGCTGGCAATACGTCTTCTGGAAGGAAGACGTGAAAAATTTATAGCGGCTACTTTAATGGCCATTTCCGTCCCATGCATAGCCCAAATTGCCATGATAATGGGCCTTGTGGGACAGCGCGGAGGCTGGTATGTGGCGATTATATTTCTCACATTGTTTATCATCTTCGTGGTTAAGGGATTGATTTTAAATAAACTTTTAAAAGGAGAAAGCCCTGAGATATTGATAGAAATTCCTCCCTATCGCCTACCGCAAATCGGAGCGGTATTTCAGAAATTATGGATGCGCCTTACGGGTTTTTTAAAAGAAGCTCTGCCGTTTGTATTATTAGGGGTGTTTTTTGTAAGCATCTTGCAGGCTTTAAAAGTAGTGGATTTTTTAGCCGCTTTTTTCGCGCCGCTAATGACTAAAATATGGGGGCTTCCTCCCGAAACGATGGGCGCTTTAATAGTCGGTTTTCTAAGAAAAGACGTAGCGGTAGGCATGTTGGGGCCGCTCGATTTAACTAATAAACAATTGGTAATTGGTTCTACCATACTGGCAATTTATTTTCCATGCGCCGCTACTTTCGCGGTTTTGGTGCGGGAATTGGGGTTAAAAGATATGCTGAAATCAGCAGTAATTATGATTTTAGTTGCCATTCTGGTAGGCGCTGTGCTTAACGTAGTATTATAATTATTATAACTTGACTAATTTATAAAAGAATAGCATAATTAAATAAAAGATTATAAACAGGATAAATTTTTAATAAGGATGCGCCAAGTGAGTTATAACCTTTCTTTATCTAAAGCTTGGGCGGAACTTGATGTTATCGCGAAGCAAAAATCTTTCCCCGTCCGTTTTTTATCACAGGAATATAAAATTGATTTAGATAAAAGAGATGTATTCACCAGCCCTTCTTTAGCGTCTTTGCACCATCAGCACAGTATTTTAATTCTGCATTATATTATTCGTAAATTAAAGGGCTTGGCGCCCATTGCCGGAGAATGGGTATCTTTCAAGGAAATGGATGGAGGCATGCCCTATTATCCAGCTTTTAAGAAACGTACTATAGATGTTATTCTCAAAGAGTATGGCACTAAGCCGGAATTTCTTTTGGAAGTATCCAGAAGGTTTAAATCCGAAAAAGTAGAATTGGCGGATGCGAGCATCGTTCTGGAAGTTTTCGAAGGCGTACCTGTTTTGATAACCCTGTGGCGGGGAGATGAAGAATTTAGCCCGGAAGTCAACATGCTTTTTGATAAAAGCATAAAAGAAATTTTTTGCAGTGAGGATATCGCGGTTCTATCCGGTATTGTTGCTGTAACTCTTGTTAAAGCGGGAGTTGAGACGCGGGTAAATTAATTGGGAGGCCGTGGAGCGGTTTTTTTACTTCGCGACAATTAAGGAGGGGGCTTGATGAAAGTAGAAGAGATACATGGCGCTTTGATTATTACCGATTTTAATCAAATTGAGGCGTATAAAATTGCCTGTAAAATAGAAAAAGACGGCATTGAATTTTACAAAAGTCTTTTAGAAAGCGTGGGCGAAGAGGATGCGCGGGAAGAAATAAAATTTTTATTGCGGGAAGAAATAAATCATCTTAAGTTTTTCGAGCATCGTTTAGATGAATTGAGGCAGAATATCGAGGATGGTTTTGAAGAAGATGATTTGTTCAATTATCTGGATTACGAAGTGTTTGAGCCATATCGTCAGGCAAGGGAAATGATAGCCGATAAAATAAATAACGCGGAGAAAGCTCTGCGTTTAGGCATACTTATAGAAGAAAGAGCGGTAAACTTTTATCAGGCCTGCAGTGAACAGATTTCATCGTTAGTCAAGGATGTGGTTGTTAACATTATGAAGGAAGAAGAAAGGCATAAAAGCATATTAGAGAAAATGTTGAACAATTCGGCGAAGAAATAATACAATTAATTGGCAGAAAAACTTGTCGAAGGATAGTCTGCCTCCACGTTTATTGTAAGGGGTAAGGGTTGTGTTAAAAATAGAAAATTTAAGCGTTGCTGTCGGGGGCAAAGAAGTTTTAACCGACATAAATCTTGAGGTAAAGAAAGGCCAGACGCTGGCTTTGCTCGGCCCAAACGGTTCGGGAAAAACTTCTTTATTAATGACGATTATGGGGTTATCCGAATACAAAATATTAAAAGGAAGTATTATGTTGGATGGTAAAAAGATAAATAACCTCAGCATCGACAAACGCGCGCGTCTTGGGGTGGGGGTGATGTTTCAGCGTCCGCCGACTATAAGGGGAATAAAGTTGAGACAAATGATGAACTTGATAGGCAATAAAAATCTCGACGCAATTGAGGCGGTGCGGGAAATGAAGCTGGAAGAATTTTTAGACAGGGACATCAATCTTGGTTTTTCCGGCGGGGAAATAAAACGCTCCGAGCTTTTACATCTTTTGTTTTTGTCTCCGCGATTAAGTCTTTTTGATGAGCCTGAATCCGGAGTTGATTTGGAAAATATTGCTTTAGTAGGCAAAATCATAAACAGGATTTTAAAACAGGATAAAGATAACGCGAGTTTGGTTATTACGCATACCGGTTATATATTCAATTACGTTAAGCCTGACAGGGGATGTGTTTTAGTAGGCGGCAGGCTTCATTGTTTAGGCGACGCGAAAGAAATCCTCGAAACCATAAAGAAGCATGGCTATGAATGGTGCGTTGGCTGTGAAGGCGACAAATTGCAAAAAGGGCATAGAGAAAAGTGAAAAATTGCTTTTTCCCACGAGCTATGCGCTTAGTCCTATGCTGAATGCGGGGGGAGTCTATTTTGGATAATAATAAAGTTGATATAAAATCTTATAAATCCGGCGCGAAAAATAAAAATTATCCCGAAGGTTTGAAGGAAGTTTCTGGGGACCAGAAGAAAAATATGCTTTCTGCCGGTATAGACCCAACTCAAAAAAATCGTTCCGGCACCTATCTTCAGATGGACCATAGCGTAATTCATACAGGCAGTCTTTATCCCGGGCTGGAAGTGATGAGCACCGCCGAAGCGCTTAAAAAATACGAATGGCTGGATAATTATTTCTGGAAGTTGATTCCCTGTGATAAAGATGAATTTACCAGAGAAGCAAAAGAAAACCCTCATCACGGTTATTTTTTAAGAGCACTGAAAGGTACAAAGGCGGTTTATCCTCTGCAGGCATGTCTTTTTATAAACGAAGATAACATAATACAAAATGTTCATAATATAATTATTGTCGAAGAGGGTGCTGAATTGCAGATTATAACAGGTTGTGCGGTTTCCAGTGATGTGCATAGAGGTTTGCATATTGGCATATCGGAATTTTTTGTAAAAAAAGGCGCTAAGTTAACTTTTACCATGATACATAATTGGGCGGAGGACGTTTTTGTCCGTCCCAGAACCGCGGCTTTGGTCGAAGAAGGCGGGCAATTTTTGTCTAACTATATTTGCCTTAAGCCGGTCAGAAATTTACAGATGTATCCCCAGACTCTGCTGACAGGAAGGGGCGCTGTCGCAAGGTTCAGCGCTATTTTGTTTGCAAATCCTGCTTCTCATCTGGATGTCGGGGCAAGAGTTTTATTAAAAGCCGAAGATTCTAAAGCGGAGGTGATAACGCGCGCGATCAGCGCCGGAGGAAGCATTATTGCCAGAGGGCATTTAAAAGGAGAAGCAAAGGGCATAAAAGCGCATCTTGAGTGCAGGGGGCTTATGCTGGCGGAAAAAGGACTTATCCACGCCATTCCCGAACTCGAAGGTACGGTGGCGGGTGTATCCATGTCTCACGAGGCGGCAGTTGGCAAAATCGCCAAAGAAGAAATAGAATATTTAATGGCGAAAGGGTTAAGTCACGAAGAAGCGCAGGCGGCTATCGTAAGAGGTTTTTTGGATACGTCTATAATGGGGTTGCCTGACGAGCTTCAGAAAGAAATAGACAAAGCCATATCGGCTTGTGAGAAGGAAGTATTTTAAAAAAGTGTCATAGAACAAAACCAGTGAAAATAACCAAAAAGGACATCTTAACTGTTTGGTTATTGTGTCTTTCTACAACTACAACATTTTGTTTATAACTCTTTGACGCCCTGACACATTGAAACTTTAGTTTAAGGAGATATTAAAATGACGTTACTCTGGATTTTAGGGGCTACTATAATAGTCAGCCTTATTTCTCTTATCGGTATTGTTACCCTTAGTATAAAAACGAATATATTTGACCGGCTTCTGGTTTTGATGGTAGGATTTGCCGCCGGCGCTTTGATAGGAGGCGCTTTTTTACATCTGTTGCCGGAGGCTCTGGAAAAGGGCGAGCCGGGAGCAGTTTTTTTTAACGCGTTGTGCGGTTTTACGTTATTTTTTTTGATGGAGAGGTATCTTTACTGGAGACACTGTCACAGCGGAAAGTGCGAAATACACCCGTTTACTTATCTGAATTTAATCGGGGACGGTATACATAATTTTACCGATGGTCTTATAATCGCGGCCAGTTTCGTGACGGATTTTAAACTAGGTGTGATTACTACCATAGCCGTTATTTTCCACGAAATTCCGCAGGAAATAAGTGATTTCGGCATATTGGTTTACGGGGGCATGAGCAAAAAAAGAGCGCTTTTATGTAATTTTTTATGCGCCTTAACAGCTGTTGTCGGTGCTGTGATAGGATACGTTATATCAAGTGTTACGCAAAATATTTCTTTATTTCTTATCTCTTTTACTGCCGGCGGATTTATTTACATAGCTGCTTCGGATTTGATCCCGGAGCTTCATAAACAAACAGACAGCCGCCGCGCGAACATGGCTTTTGTAGCTTTTATAGCCGGCCTTGTTTTTATGACTTTAACGAAAATGCTGGGGTAAATGCCGATGCAAAAAATATCTTTGATTATATTCGATTTCGATGGTACTTTGCTTGATTCGCAACAAGATATAGTGAACGGCGTTAATTTTGCTTTAAAATCTTTCGGCCGCCCGTCCCAAAAAGCTTCTGAGATTCTTCCTTTTATAGGGTGGGGGATGGAATATTTAATTGTAAAGTCTTTCGGCGGCGGGGAAGAAGAAACTTTGGAAAAAGCCTGCGTTGTATTTAAGGATTATTTTAGAGAACATTCTCTGGATAATTCTGTTTTGTATCCCGGTGTTAAAGAAATATTAAAGCATTTCGAAGATAAGATAAAAGCGATTGTAACCAACCGCGCGTATGAATTTGTTTTATCGGCGCTAAAAGCCTTTAATGCAGGCAGTTATTTTAAAGACATTATGAGTTCCGATGATAAAGACTGCATGAAACCGTCCGCGTGCCCCATAAATAAAATCGTTTCAAAGTATAAAATAGACAAAAAAGAAGCTCTTATGGTAGGGGATATGGAAGTCGATATACAGGCGGGAAAGGAGGCTGGCATATTAACATGCGGTGTTACTTACGGCATAGGCGAAAAAAAAGACCTTATAAAGGCACGACCGGATTTTTTAATAGACGATATTGTAGAATTAAAAAAATTAGTAAAGTAAGACTTTATCCAAAGGGCTCACTTTTGGAGATGTTGTTTATAGGAAAATAAAAATATAGGAGGTGTGATATGGCGGTAGAAGAAATCGGCGAAAAATACAGATGTAACGTTTGCGGCAACGAAGTAGAGGTAACGAAAGTGGGCGGTGGAGAACTGGTTTGCTGTAATCAGCCCATGGAAAAAATTTAACGCGCCGTCAAACGGGAATAGAGCCGACGGATTAATAAAATCTATGGAAAAATTAAAAGAAGATATAATTCAATTTTTTAAAAGACAAAATTTCGTTATTGTTTCCACTATTGATAAAGACGGCAGCGCGCATAATTCGTGCAAAGGAATTTTAACGATAGACAATAAAGACCTTATTTATCTATTGGACCTGTATAAAGGCAGAACCTGCGCGAACATAGAAGCAAATAGCCACATAAGTATTACTGCCGTCGAAGAACATAAGTTTAAGGGGTATTGCCTTAAAGGCAAAGCAAAAAAAATGGAAAAAGATAAACTCAGCCCCGCGCTTTTAAAAATGTGGGAAGACAAAATCAGCGGCAGGATAGCGCACAGGCTTATAAAAAATATTCACGGCGAGATAGGCCATGACAAACATCCAGAATCAAATTTGCCGGAGCCTGAATATTGTATAATTATGCGGGTGGAAAAAATAGTGGATTTAACTCCAAAGAATATAAAGTAGTTCGGAGTTCGGGGTTAAGAGTTCGTAGAAAAAAACTGCTTTTGTCTCCCAACTCTGAAATAAGAAAGGATAATTTAATTATGAAAAGTATAAAAGGAACAAAAACAGAAAAGAATCTTTTGTCGTCATTTTCAGGGGAGTCCCAGGCACGAAACCGTTATACCTACTTCGCGTCCGCAGCCAAAAAAGAAGGCTTTGAACAGATAGCGGCTATATTTTTGGAAACAGCCGAAAACGAAAAAGAACATGCGAAGAGATTTTTTAAATTACTCGTTGGCGGGGATGTGGAAATCACTGCCGTATACCCTGCCGGAATTATAGGTTCCACAGCGCAAAATCTGGAAGCCGCGGCAGGAGGAGAACATCATGAATGGACGGTGCTGTACAAAGAAGCCGAAGAAACCGCGCGGCAGGAAGGTTTTGAAGAAATAGCGGTTCAGTTTAAAGAGATAGCCGAGGTAGAAGAAGAGCATGAAAAAAGATACCGTAAATTACTTAAGAATTTAAGAGAAGGCAATGTGTTTAAAAAAGACGCGGTGGTTAAATGGAAGTGCCGCAATTGCGGATATGTTCACGAAGGCAAAGAAGCACCGAAAGAATGTCCCGCCTGCGCGCACCCAACGGCTTATTATGAAGTACTTTGTGAGAATTATTAAGCGCGTAGTACTAAAGGCAGAGCGCGTGGAGCATAGCGCAAAGGGACTATGGGAATAGGGTCAAGAGCATAGAGTGTAACGAAAGATAAATCATGCCCCGCGCGTTTTTGATAGAGTCAAAAGTTTTATGAGGTCTACTCGACAAGAATATGACTAAAAGCACAGTAACGAAGTCCTCTGGAATTTTCTTAACCTTTGGCGGGAAATTCCAAGGATTTAATCACGGAAATTCTCCGAATTTCTCGGGACCTGTATCGTTTAGGGGTTGCGGTTACGTAATCGGACGACGTAACCGAAACGGGGGTTGTAACCTTAACCGTTATTGATGTACCGTCTGTGCACTTCGGAAGTGCACAGATTTGGTAAGGCGGCGAGTTTAGAGTTTTTAAGAATGAGGGACTATTTTTGACAGAACGGCGTTTTCTAAAAGGAGGCTGAATTATGGAAGGTTACGTATGTAAGGTGTGTGGTTTTATTGCTATAAACGGAACAGCGCCTGAAAAATGCCCGGTGTGCGGCGCGCCGAAAACCGCTTTCGAAAAAAAAGAAAAAGCTATAAACCTGCCTCAAGACAAAAATAATTTAACCGAGTTAGAAAAAAAACATGTACCTGTTATATTGTTGGTAAAAAAATGCGGTCTGATACCGGAAGGCTGCATGGACGCGCATGTTAAAATAGGAGAGATGACGCACCCAATGAAACAGGAACACTTCATTATGGATATTGATTTTTATATAGATAAGGAGTTTATATCGAGAGTCAAATTAACTCCTGAAAAATTGAATCCAGCCGCCACCCTGCATCTTAAAGCCGAAGAAGGTAAGTTTCAGGTAATAGCCCATTGTAATCTTCACGGAGCGTGGTTAAAAGAAGTTGGTTTATAAGAGAGTAAACGATGGCTGTAGGGTTCAGGCCTGCCTGAACCGTTATAGAAAGGGGTTCAATTAATGGAAAACGTCTTTTTAGGGACAGAGTTGGTAGAAATAGGAATACAGATTGAAAAAAACGGCAGAGATTTTTATAAAACCTTGATTGGCAAATCCAAAAATTCAGAGGCGCGGCAAATATTCGAATTTCTGGCGCGGGAAGAAGAAAAACACATTTCGGTTTTTCAGGAGATCCTGGGCGCGGTGCGTCAATATCCGTCCGAGATATATCCCGAAGAATATTTTTCCTATATGAACGCTTTGGCAGGAAAATATGTGTTTACTCAAGCGCGAAAAGGAGAGGAAATCGCGCTCGAAATCAATAGCGACGAGGAAGCCATAGATTTGGGTATCAAGTTTGAAAAAGACTCCATAATTTTCTACGAAGGCATAATAACAGCGGTAAAGGACGAAGAAAAACATTTAGTCGAAAAAATTATTAAAGAAGAAGAAAAACATCTGCAGACCTTGATTGATTTGAAGAAAAAGTGAAACATCCTATAATGGGCATAGGGTGTTTTGATTGCGAAGATTTTCATCCGGGGCGGATTCGTTCTTGGGCGGGAAATTCTCCGAATTTCTCGGGATCCGTATCGGGTTATGGGAAAAGGTAACGTGAAAAAACACGAAAGATGCAACCAAAGACGAAACGCCCACCCGTAACCTTAACCGATATTTAGAGTTTTCAAGAGTAAGAATATATTTTTGACAGAACCTTAAGAATAATGAGGAGGAGCAGTTAAGTCAAATGCGGGCAATGATACAACAAGAGAAAGCCTTGGGGAAGCGGGATTTTATGGAGCGCTTGCAAAAAATGTTTGGAACGTCATTTCAAACAAGGGGAAGGGTAGGCCAGCAAAGCCAAATAAATAGGCGTAACCCCTGGCATGGAATAAAATTCAGGCTTTTCACATTGAAAAGTTTTTTAAAAAACATCAGCGTAATGAAAAATGAACTTCGTTTTGTAATTATGAATCATTGCGCAACAAAAAGATATTAATATGGAAGAAAAAAGAAAATCAGAATTAGAGTGGTTAAAAAATCGATTGAAAAATATTTCGCCCATTAACCGTACTCTATGCCTTGCTCGGTTACCAAAAAATCGTGTCTTTGCCCTTTCCAACCTCGATGAATTTGAGGAGTTTAAAAGCTATGAGTTATTAACGAAGCTGTTAGATGGGGAAAGATCCTTGCGTCTCGCACCCGTTTCCGCTCCTCAAGAACAATTTACAGAATCAGAAGAACCCCCACCACTTACGAGAATTACGAGAAGCTTAACAACATTATTCCGGGAAAATGAATCGTTGATCAGAAATAAAGGAGATGCCTTTTTTCATTTAGGATTTCCATTTTTAGAATTTTACACAAAAAACGATAATTATTTTAGGGCTCCATTGTTTCTTTTTCCTTGTAGTCTAAAGAAGGAAGCCATAGCAGGTAAAGTAAAGAAGCTAACATGGATAGTAGAAATTGATGCAGAACCATCTTTGAATGAACTTATTTTTGATGCGATAGAAAAAGGTAATGGGTTCAAGTTTGATAGCGATGAAATAGGAAAACTGAAAGACCTTTGCGATTCGATGAATCTGAAAAACCTTATTTCTAAAACATTGGACTTTTTAAAAAAGTCAGACTTTGTTATTGAAGGTGGTCTGATAGAAAAGGAATTATACACGGATAAAAATGGGAGTTATTTAACGAAAGAGGAGCTTCAAAATAGGCTAAACGCCTCAAATAATAAACAAGAAAAATATGACAAGGTCATTCTTTCTGTTTGCGAGCCCATTAATCAAATTAAGAAAGATGAACTTCCTGCTAAAAAGAACCTTAACCTGAAATTTTTTAACTATGCAGTTATCGGACAATTCCCAACGTATTCATCAACTTTAATTAAAGACTATGAGGAATATCTAAACAATGTTCAATCTATGAGCGATCCAATCGTTGATCAGATTATTCTCGGAAATTGCTCAGAAGAAGAAAATATAAATCCTATCTCTGATGAGAATTTAAGAAATGCTATTCAGGTTGCAGAAAAGGATCGTTATTTTGTTTTGCCAGCCAATTCCACGCAGGAACAAATTGTTCTTTCCTTGCGAGAACTGAAACAGACGGGTTTTGTTGCAGATGGTCCCCCCGGAACCGGCAAGAGCCAGCTTATTGTTAACATTGTCGCTGATAACTTGGCATTGGGGAAAAAGGTGCTTGTGTGTTGTGAAAAGAGAGCCGCCTTAGACGTAGTTTTCAAGAGACTTCAGGGGGTAGGATTGAAAGACCACGTTATTCTGCTCCATAGTCCTGAGAAGGAAAGAGATCGAGTCTTTCAAGAAATACTTGATACTATTGAAAAAAGTGAAAAAACAACAGCCAAAAAATTAAAATTATTAAAGCAAAATTTTGAAGCTATATCTGCAGATGTTGAAGAAGATTTACAGTATTTGAATGAATATTCTAATGAGCTGCATCAAGAACGAAAAAATGGGTTGTCGTTATTTGAGATGTATTCTAAAGCTTTGGCAAAATGTGCCCGAATCAATCTTGATTCAGACTTATGTGAAAAATTTGCATTTGGCGAGTTTGAAATTTTTATCAACAAAATCAGTAAGATTTTAGGAGATGCAGAGAAGTATTATGCATTAAAAATGCCATCATCAATTAAACTTAACGATTCAGTAAATTTTAATCAAGTACAAGTATTAATCGAGTCTACGGATGCTTTTAAAGGGTTATATGAAAGATATTCCGTTGAACGTAAGAATATTGAGCAATATGCTTTCAAGAACGATTTGGATTTGGAAGATATAAGAAAAAAGAAGAATAGTTTAAGCGAATGTATAAATTTGGCAAGAAAATTGGACAGAGAAGATGCAGTTCTGAAACTATTACGGGATGACATTACTCCAGAAGTAATTGACGAAAAAATTTGCGTCTTGAAATCTCTGTTGGGTCATTTGCCAGAAGATTTTAGAGAATTACCAATTTCATGGGATACTATCGAAGATGATTGTGAAACTATTAATCGATACCGGAAGGTATTCTTTGAAACACAAAATAAGATTATTTCACCAGCCACATTGTTTAAGAAGTTTTGTTCTCAAGTAGGTTCACATGGATTATTCAATAAATTAACTCATTATCGGCTCACTCCTCTATTGCACGAAGATACTCTTGAAATATGTCAGTATGTTGAAGCAAACAAAGATTTGCTAAAGAAAATATTCGAAAGTGAAGAAATCATATCGTACAGAAAACATAAGGACGAGATAGAAAAGTTTCTAACAAATATAAACACAGAAAATGTATTGAACAAGGCAATCGGCATTGCTGTTTGGGAAGAAATTTTGCAAAAATCTAATTATTTAAAAGCTAAACAAAAGAACGCCCTGAGATTTTTTACCCCTAAATGGCACAAAAACAAAAAAGAGGTTATAGCCTTTTTGAAAGAAAATTTTTCTGTTACGTTTGATTCGTTGGATAAAAGTGAAGCTCTGATTAATTCTAATATTCATTATCTAAAATTAAAAGACTACATTAATCCTTTATATTCTGATCTCGAAATTTCAGCTCTCTCTGACTTTTCTCAGATATATAGCTCAGTCGAATTGTTTAAGACGGTCATGAAAGCTATCGAAGCCCTGCAATCGTTATATCAAGTTTATTGTGAACATGCCCAGCAAGAAGGGTTTTCATTAATCGAATCCCATGGAAAATTTGAAGACCTTGCAAACAAATATGGAATCACAAGTGATATTAAGCCGGAGAAATTTTTAAGTGATCTTGTCGCTTCTCAAATTATTAAAAAGAATAATGACATATTTGATTATTTTAAACAGTTTGAAGGATTTCCTTCACCTATAATAAATAAGTCCTTGCAACGATTTATTGGAAACTTAACAGCTCAAGTTGATGTTTACAAAAAATTGTCAGTAATAAAAGACGATTTCAATGTAGTTTTCGATGATGATGCGAATTTAGATTCAGAACTAATGAAATTTATCAAAATTTATGAAAATCTCGAGAATTATGTCTTATTGACCGATCGATTTTTTGCTGATTTTATGAAATTGCAGGATAATTTTAATGGTGAGACAAAACAACTGTTAAGGAGCGCCATAGATGATAAAGAGGGTTTTTTATCTTTGTTGAATGATATTAAGTACTACCTTGCCAACTATGATGCTGAACGTCAATGGTACGATATATCTTCGCACTTAAATGACACTGAACGTCAAACCATCATGAATCTTTGCGAGTTAAAATCCGATGATCCCCACGGAGAAATGGTTATTTCTTATTGTAAATATTGGATAAATAAACTTGAGAGTGAAAATACAAAACTTCGTAATTTTAATGATTCAGTTTATGAACTCAAGCGTAGTAATTTAAACAGCAAGTTAGATGAAAAAAGAAATATATGTGCGGACTACATCGCTTGTTCTATTAAAAAAAATGGAGCTAAAGTTGCTTATAACAGACAGCTTATTCATGATTTACAGTTAAAGCGTAGAAAAAAAAGTGTTCGTTATGTTTTTAAGAAATATTTTGAAGAAATTCAGAATCTCTTTCCTGTAGTTCTGATGTCTCCTGAAAATGTTTCTCAGTGTTTGCCAAATAAGACGGATTTATTTGATTTAGTAATTTTTGACGAAGCGTCTCAAATCGAAGTTTATAAAGCAATCCCTGCCGTATTCAGAGGAGAATCGTTATTTGTTACAGGGGACGAACATCAGTTACCGCCCAATAGGGTCGGT
>JBDRBQ010000027.1:0-2426 GCA_043822625.1 Candidatus Omnitrophota bacterium
TTTTGAAGTAAAACGCGATGTTTCTCAGACAGATATAGTTGACAACAGCAAAGCTGTTAAGCTTGGATTTGCTCCCCGTGTTTCTTTGAAAGAAGGGTTAAAAAAAACGTACCTTTACTTTAGCGAATCGAAATTCTAATCGAGACGCTAAAATTAGCAAGGAGAAGCCGGTGAAAAAGTACCTGATTTTATTATTGGGAATAAGTTTATTTTTGAGCGGCTGTATAGAACGCAAGCTTTTTGTAAGAACCGACCCTCCCAACGCGGATTTTTATTTTAACGAACAGTTAAAAGGAAAAACGCCTTTATCTTTCGATTTCGAATGGTACTGGACACATGAAGTGCGTGTTGAAAAAGAAGGATACAAAGAGGTAGAGAAAGAAGAAGTAATTAAAGCTCCGCCGTACATGTGGATACCGCTTGATTTTCTTGCTGAACTTTTGCCTTTTAAAATAAAGGATTATCATTATTTAGATTATAAACTGGAAGAAATTTCGTCTGCTCCCGAAAAAGAACAGAACGAATAGAAAATTCTAAGCTCGCGTAAAAGGAGAGATGTTAATGTTAAGATTAATGTGCAAATCAAAGCTTCACAGAGTACACATAACCAATACCAATCCGGATTATAAAGGCAGTATAGGCATAGATGAAGATTTACTTAATGCCGCCGGCATATTGGAATGGGAAATGGTGCTGGTGCTGAATTCACAGAATGGAGAGAGATTTTCGACTTACTGCATTCCTGAACCCAAAGGCAGCGGTAATATTTGTCTATACGGCCCGGCGGCTAAAAAGGGCAAAGTAGGCGATATATTAATAATTCTCTCTACGGCTTTTTTTAATGAAGACGAAGTAAAAAATTTACAGCCGAAGGTTATCTGCGTAAATTCCGAAAATAAACCCTTAGGCTCAGTCGCGGCCTGAAGACTGCGGGTTTGCGCCGTCGAAGTATAAAATCGCGGGAAAACAAAAAGTGAATATAGAAATAAAATCTTTTATCAGGAATTCTCTATTAGACTGGGAAGGGAAAATAGTATCTACTGTATATATCGGAGGGTGCAATTTCCGCTGTCCTTTTTGTCACAACAGAGAACTTGTGCTGTCTCCCGAAAATTTAAAAACCATAGAAACCGAAGAAGTACTAAATTACCTCAATAAAAATAAAATCTTCGTCGACGGCGTCTGCGTTACCGGAGGCGAACCGTGTTTGAATGAAGACTTGCCTGAATTCCTGAAACAATTCAAATCAACCGGCATGTTAGTGAAACTCGATACCAACGGTTCTTATCCTGAAAGGCTGAAAAAAATAATCGATGCCGGTCTGGTGGATTACATTGCCATGGACATAAAATCCTCTCTGGAGGAAGTTCCTTATTTAAAATCCTGCGGCATAATAAACACGGCGATTTTACCTGAGGTAAAAAAAAGCATAGAACTTATTATGAGTTGCGGCATAGATTATGAATTCAGGACCACCGTTGTTCCTCTTCTGCACACAAAAGAAGAAATTTTGCAAATCGCTAAGGCAGTTAGCGGAGCGAAGAAATTAGCTATTCAGAATTTTTCGAACCACGAAACCCTCGACCCCGAATTTAAAACAATAAAACCGTATTCGCTGGAAGAACTGGAAAAGCTGAGCGAAGGAATCAAAGTTTACGTTCAAAAATGCGTTATCCGAGGCGGATTTTAGATTGAACGAAGGTTTTAGCCGTTGCCCGTCTGAGGCGGACCGCGCCTACCGGCAGGCAGGCACGGCTCTTTTGCGAAGAAAGGAATATCAAATTGTTCCCCCTTTGAAAAAGGGGGATGAAGGGGGATTTGAAAAAGTTGTACACGACGTGAGAAAATACTTATGAAAAAGCATAACACAAAACAAAGAATTTCGTGGGATGAATATTTTTTCCAGATAGCACAGCTTGCGGCAAAGCGTTCGACTTGTCTTAAAAATAAACAGGGCGCTGTTATCGTAAAAGATAAAAGAATTTTAACCACCGGCTACAACGGCGCGCCGGTAAAATCGCCGCACTGCCTTGAAACAGGCTGTTTAAGAGATGAAGAAGGCCTTAAAAACAACACCGAAAAACTTGAAGTTTGCAGAGGCTTAGACGCCATTCAAAACGCGATTATACAGGCGGTTATCTGCGGCGTAAGCATCAAAGATTCCGTTCTTTATACAACCTGTATCCCTTCCATAATGTCGGCAAAAATCATAATCAACGCCGGCATAAAAGAGATTTTTACGGCTGAAAAAAAGTTAGCAAAATTAGCAAACGAACTTTTGAGACAGTCTAAAATAAAGATTAGGAAAATAAAATGAAAGACCTGGATTTAACCATATATCCCGATAAAATTTTAAGAAAACAACTCAACCTCGTGGAAAAAGTAACCCGTGAAGAAGAAGAAACCTTAAAAAAAATGTTTAACCT
>JBDRBQ010000028.1:0-20921 GCA_043822625.1 Candidatus Omnitrophota bacterium
TTTTGAAGTAAAACGCGATGTTTCTCAGACAGATATAGTTGACAACAGCAAAGCTGTTAAGCTTGGATTTGCTCCCCGTGTTTCTTTGAAAGAAGGGTTAAAAAAAACGTACCTTTACTTTAGCGAATCGAAATTCTAATCAAGGAAGTCAGGTATCCGAATGGGGACACATACACATATAACGGTACGGAATGGATAAAGAAGGAGACAGCGATAAATCTTGATTTGCCGAACTATGATTACGCGTGGATTGAAAGACCGAGCACTTACGTAGGCCGGCCAATAGACAAAATCACGGAAAACGGAGAAGATTTTTACAGATTTTATTTAGCATCTCCATTAACTAAAGGATACACTGCCGGCACCAATGTCTGCGAGCAGCAATCCGGCGGCACGTATCAATACACCGCGGCAGGCAACACGCAGATACCCGCGCAATGGACGAAATGCTCGGGACTGCTCAAAGGAGAATCCACAGATTACAATTCAAACAGCCAATTCCGCGCGGGCACCAAATACATCCGTATATTATGGTTAGCCAACTACGCGCAAAGCGGAGATTATAAATTAAGGTTCGATAATCTAACCTTCAAGGATGTAACCAGAGACGAGAACCTTATAACCAATTACGATGCCAGTTTGGGGACTACTAATATCGGCAAAAGCACCTATACAGGAGACGGCGTAGGCGATAATGTTTGTTTTGAGACAGGCATAAGCAACTGGACAAGTTCAGAATTAATAGAGGTGGATTCCAGCCGTTACTATGAGATAAGCGGGTTCTTCAAGTCAATAGGAAGTGCCGGGTTAAGCAGATTGTATTTTGGAGTAGCCTGCTATGATGAGAATAAGAGATTCATAGACCATAGCTCCATATCCAGAGTAAAGAGCGGCAGTACGCCGGTATTCACACAATTAGCGCATGACGCTAAAGTCGGAGACAGATATGTGGATTTGGTAGATGCCTCGAAATGGAGCGTATTCTATCACGCCACAGTAAACTTTAATGTAGATCCAGCCACGGCCAAGAATAAGATAAAAGAAACCGGCGGTAGCTACGACCCTGTTACAAATACCTGGAAACCAGACGGCACAGAAGCCTATTACTTTAACAGCGAGTCCAATCCGAGATATGTAAAAGACTCGAAGGGTGCCTGGACGTATTATGAATATAAGGCTGACGGCTCGAGAACAGAGCAGGAAGGTAGTTATAATGCGGTAGCGGATGAGTGGACAGGCAATGGAGTTGAAAGACGCTACAACAATTCCAATGTTTTGTTGTATGAAAAGGGAAAAAACGGCACGATCAAGGAGTACAACACCCAGGGCCAGCTTGTCAAGCTGACTGATTATATTTATGATTCAAACGGCAAATTAACAAAGCAGACAGAAGTTAACAACGACAAACTTCTTTTTAATGATACCTTTGAAGCAGCGAGTTCTGCCTGGAATGTAAACCAGTCATTGGTAAAACAGGTGGACGGTTATATGGAACTTACCGGAAGCGGCAACAGCTGGTCATCTAATTTTTATGGCAAAGAAACTTACGACCGGAACACTCTGCCTGTATTTAAGACTGACTTTAAATTCGATGAACAGAATTCTGTTATGCATATAGCTACAGAAGGCACAGGCTCAGACGGTGGATACAGGAGATTGGCCTTGATCTGCGGTAACGGCAACATTTATGTTCAATACAATGACGGAAGCTATAAATATCCCGCGACAGTGATAGCCGCCGCCAAGACGAACACATGGTATACGGGGGAATTTAGATGGACGGAATCAGGCATTGAAATATATTGCTGGGAAAAAGGCGCTGTGCGGCTTGATAAGCCGGCATACACAATGACAAAGACAGACTGGAATCCTCGTTTCCACAGCTGGATATACCGTCATAAAGGATATGTGGATAATGTGCAGGTATGGAGCAATGCTGAAAGAAACGGTGTCTTAACTGAGAAATACTTTGACACAAATGGTAGTCTTAAGAAATTAATTGATCCGCAAGAAGGGAGTATAAGAGACTACAACACCCAGGGCCAGCTTGTAAAGCTGACTGACAAAGCATCCAAAGTTACATATTACAGTTATGAAAACACCTTAATCGGCCAGAAAGTAACCAACGCCAATGAGCTATTCTCCAATGGAGGCCTTAAGAGCAGCGACTTAATATCTCTCGAAAACAATGCGGTAAAATTCTTTATTTCGGCCAGCAATGTAACCAAGACCGACGGCACAGGCAGTTACAACTATTCCACTGGCGCTCCGATGAGAATATATAATAAAGAGACCGGCTACACCCAGTCAAATGCAGGCGGCATAGACGACTCATACTTCAACGCCGTAGAAGACGGGGTATCAAGAAACATCACCACCACTTCCAATAATATCTCCTATGACAACTCACAGATAAAAGTAGACTGCGACGACAGCGCGGTATTTGATTACAAGACTAATTATACCCTTGTAGGCAATTATGTAAAGGTAACCCTAATCGCCACCAACAAGACTACAGCCAGCCACACAGTGCAGTTGAGATGGTTAGGGGACCATGATTCAAACTCTCAGTGGATAAACGCGGAAGGAGTAAAGGGAGATTTCGGCGATGCCACCAAAGCAGGGCTTCCCGCCACGACAAAATGGATAGCCAACTATAACTTATCCAACGGCACAGTCTATGGGGTAATATTAGGAGATAACCAGCAGATAAGCTTGAATTATTATGAAAGTCCTACTTTAAGAGAGGCCTCGGCAGCGACAGTGGCGGCAGGCGAAACCCACACTATGACCTACTGGTATGTAGTTGTAAAGCAGGGCGCGGCAGGGCAGGAATGCGCTCCAATCGCGCAGGCATATAATGAGATAAAGAACCTGACGACGAATAAGATAATAGACGCGCAGGGCAGTGTAATTAAAGAAATAGATAAAGACAACACCGTTATTACATACATTTACGAAAAAGACGCGGCAGGAAGCACGGTTAAAGTTATAGAATGCGCAGAAGACGTTATATACGAAGATTCCGAAAACGGTAATACTGCCGGATGGCATGTATACGACGCCAGCCCTGCCGGAGCAACGATTAGCAATGTTTACGACACGGATAAACAAAGCAAAGTAATACAGGTGGCGGGAAGCGGTACAGGTAACGGATACATGCTCAGGAAATCAGACTACAGCTATTGGAACTACACCAATTCCAGCGGAAATTACGTAATACAATGGGATATGAAATACTCGGAAAGTTACACGGTGTATATCAGCGTAATGACCAACGCCGGGCACAGATATATTTATTATACAAACAGCAGCGGTAATGGGCTTGGTACAGGAGAATATATACATCATGGATTGGGCGGTTCAAGCGTCAACGGGCAGTGGCACACATACACCAGAGATTTATATCAGGATTTACACGACGCCCAGCCCGGCTTAACCATCAATTATATCAGGGCGTTTTTAATCAGAGGTTCGGGAAGACTGGATAATATCAGGATGCTAAAAACGGTAGAAAGAGAATACGATGCCGAGGGATATGCCATAACAGTTACAGAATCCAACGGTGCGGTATATCATTATCAGTATCAGGTAAACGAAAATGATAAAGTAGTCAGGATTTATAAAAGAAACGCCGCGAATGTTTTATTAGAAACTATAACTAACGAATCCATTATAGACGATTTGCTTTACGAACAGCATTTACTTCTCAGTTCTTTTGGGTTGTATAGATAAGGTGAAATGGATAGGAAAAACCGAATAACGAAATGGGGAGATGAAGTCCTATTAATAATTCATACGCGGGAAATGACAAGCGCAGATATACACGCGCGAAGACGCGTTTTATAGCCATTTATCAGATAGAGAAACCCCTAACTTTAAGAACACTGATTGGTTGGAATAAAGAAATAAACGCCTTGATGATGGATATAAGCGAGGGAGGGGTGTGTCTTTTAACGAATTATGATATTCCTGCGAAAGCTAAATTGTGTATAAAATTTGTTTTATTGTATGGGCATAACGATAATATAGAACACGCAAGATTATTGGAGGCATTAGGTGAAGTGCGCTATAATAATTTCGCGCGGGAAGAACATCGCTTGGGAGTATGTTTTACAGATATCGCGTCGGAAGACAGACAGGTAATAGCGGGTTTTGTAAAAAGAGCTGTTGATTTATAAAAATAATCATAATAAACGTTAAAAAGAAACAAATTTGTAAAGGCACTATGTAATAATATAGTGCCTTTTTTAATTGCCATTGGCGTTTGTTTGTGTTAAAATTCAACAAGATAATATAAGAATCACCGTAGCTGTAGTTAAAAAGGTGGGGTGAATTATGACTAAAAAAAGATATGTTTTAACTTTTCCTCATAATTTATTGGATAAGCCCATAACTTATCATTTGATAAAAGATTATGATTTGGTTGTTAATATTTTGCGCGCAAGGGTTAATCCTAATGAAGAGGGTTTATTGGTTCTCGAATTAGAAGGGAAGAGGCAAAAATTAGACGAAGCCATTAAATATTTACAGAACTTAGGCGTTAATCTTCAGCCTTTGACTAAAGATATAAAATGGAATGAAAAAGCTTGCATTCATTGCACGGCTTGTATTTCGGTGTGTCCGGCCGGGGCGTTTAAAAGAGACGAGAAAACGCACAAAGTTATTTTTGATAAAAATAAATGTATTGCCTGTGAACTGTGTGTTAAGGCCTGTCCTTACCACGCGATAGAAATTGAGGTCTAACAGGGGAATGGTTAGATAGTTTAATAGTGAATAGTTTTTAATTTATCCGCGGAAATCCCCGGGTTTAAAACTTGGGATGAATGCGGAGAAATTATCCGCCCCAGGCTGATGTTTAGACAAACTAAGTTTATCTAAACGTGAAGAAACCTCAGGCTTTAGTCAGAGGAGATGCACTGTTTCTTACTATTCACCATAAACCATTTAACTATTCACTATTTTTAACATGAGGAATTTAAAATGTCTTATACAATCGCGCAAAAAATTTTAATGGAACATGCTATTGATGTTGATGTAAAAAAAGGATTGCCGGATTATATTTTGGTAAATGTGGATTTAGCTTTAGGCAACGATATTACCGCCCCAATTGCCATTAAGGAATTTAAAGAAGCCGGCTTTAAAGAAGTTTTCGACAAAAGTAAAATCGCTCTTATTCCAGACCATTTTACTCCCGCTAAAGATATTAAAAGCGCTAATCAATGCAAGGTTCTTTCTGATTTCGCGCGTCAGCAGAATGTAGAGCATTATTATGAAGTGGGACGCATGGGAATAGAACACGCTCTATTGCCGGAAAAAGGCTTGGTATTGCCGGGAGATTTAGTGATAGGCGCCGATAGTCATACCTGCACTTACGGCGCGCTTGGCGCTTACGCGACGGGGGTGGGTTCCACAGATTTGGCAGTTGCTATGGCGACTGGAAAATGCTGGCTTAAAGTCCCAAAAACGATAAAATTTATTTATAAAGGTAAATTAAAAAAATGGGTTTCAGGAAAAGACATAATTCTTTTTACCATCGGTCAAATAGGTGTGGATGGAGCTTTGAATTGCGCCATGGAATTTTGCGGGCCTGTGATTGAAAAAATTAGCATGGATGAGCGTTTTACGATTTCTAATATGGCTATTGAAGCCGGAGCGAGGGCGGGGTTGATGAAACCGGATAAAAAGACACTGGATTATGTTAAAGCAACCGGACAAAAAAGAAAACCGCGCTTTTTTAGTTCGGACGAAGACGCGCGATATCAGGATGTCAGAGAATATGATTTGTCGGATATGGAACCTCAAGTGAGTTTGCCGCATTTGCCGTCGAACGCGAAGCCGGTTAGTGAGATTAGCGGTACAGCGATAGATCAAGTGGTTATCGGTTCCTGCACCAACGGAAGAATGTTTGATTTGCGCGCGGCGGCGGAAATTTTAAAGGGTAAAAAAGTGCATTCAAGTGTACGTACGATAATTATTCCCGCGACACAAAAAATATATTTACAGGCCATTAAAGAAGGGCTGGCCGAAATTTTCGTCAAAGCAGGGGCTGTATTTTCAACGCCTACCTGCGGGCCTTGTATCGGAGGGCATATGGGTGTCTTAGCCGAAGGAGAAAAGGCTTTAGCGACAACAAATAGAAACTTCATTGGCAGAATGGGAGATCCGAAATCAGGAGTTTACTTGAGCGGTCCTTACGTCGCGGCGGCGAGCGCTGTGGCAGGGAAGATTGTCCATCCTGATGAAGTGTAAAAATCGTAAAATGTTGTAGGGGCGGGGCTTGCCTCCGCCCGTTATGAAATAATATGACGGGAGACAAAGCAATGAATTTAAAAGGTAAAGTTTGGAAGTTTGGCGATGATGTAAATACCGACGACATAATAGCGGCTAAATATCTTATTACTGCTGATGCCCAAGAACTTGGCAAACATTGTATGGAAACGATATCGGCTGATTTTGTTTCTAAAATGTCAAAGGGGGATATTATCGTAGGAGGTAAAAATTTCGGCTGTGGTTCAAGCCGTGAACACGCCCCTCTATCAATAAAAGGCTGCGGCATATCCTGTGTGATAGCTAAAAGTTTCGCGGGAATTTTTTTGAGAAATTCCATAAATATAGCCCTTCCTCTCATTGAGTGCGAACAAACTGATGAGATAAAAGGGGGCGATGAATTGTTGCTCGATTTAGTAGAAGGTAAAATTAAAAATGTTACTCAGAATAGAGAATATCGGGTTTCTAAATTCCCTGCTTTTTTGCAGGAGATTATTTTAAGCGGAGGTTTAATTCAATGGATCAAGAAAAAAGAAAATATAAAATAGGTGTAATGCCCGGAGATGGCACAGGTCCTGAAGTTGTGAGGGAAGGGCTCAAAGTTTTAGAAGCTGTTTCTCAAAAAGAAAACTTTTCTTATGAATTAGTACATTATGATTTTGGAGGAGAGCGTTATCTGCAGACGGGTGAAACTTTACCTGATTCAGCCATAAAGGAATTCAAAACTTTGGACGCGATTTTTCTTGGCGCTATCGGTCACCCAGACGTGAAACCTGGGATTTTAGAAAAAGGAATTTTGCTGAATTTAAGATTTTCGTTAGATCAATATATTAATTTAAGACCGGTCAAACTTTATCCAGGGGTAGATACTCCTTTGAAAAATAAAAAGCCGGAAGACATTGATTTTGTGGTGATCAGGGAAAATACAGAAGGATTATATACTGGTTCCGGCGGTTTTTTAAAAAAAGGAACACCGGATGAAGTTGCCGTGCAGGAATCTATTAATACCAGAAAAGGCGTAGAAAGATGTATTCGTTACGCTTTTAAATACGCCCAAAAGAGAAATAAAAAGAAAATGCTCACTCTTTGCGGCAAAACGAATGTTTTGACGTATGCCTTCGATTTGTGGCAACGAGCTTTTGATGAAATAGCTCATGATTATTCCGATATCAAGAATGATTACGCGCATGTTGACGCTATATGCATGTGGATGGTGAAAAATCCCGAATGGTTTGATGTAATAGTGACGGATAATATGTTTGGCGATATTATAACCGATTTAGGCGCTATGATTCAGGGTGGGATGGGAATCGCCGCTGGTGGAAATTTGAATCCCGAAGGTGTTTCGATGTTTGAACCTATAGGCGGTTCTGCTCCAAAATACACCGGCAAAAATGTGATAAATCCTTTAGCCGCGATTTCGGCCGCGGGTATGATGCTTGAAGTGTTGGGAGAAGTTAAGGCGGCTGAGAAAATAGAAAAATCAGTTATGACTGTTACCGGCACGAAATTAAAAAGTATGGCCGCCGGTAAAATGGGATATGCGACACAGGAAGTAGGGGATTTGGTAGTAGAGAATTTATAATAGTGAATAGTGAATAGTGAATAGTGAATAGTGAATAGTGAATAGTGAATAGTGAATAGTGAATAGTTGTTAGGGCTTTTTCCCATTCACCATTAAACCATTTAACTATTCACTATATAAAAAAGAGGTTCTAATATGAACAAAAAATATAATATTGCTGTCGTCGGTGCGACCGGAGCTGTTGGCAAAGAAATGCTGAAAGTGCTTGAAAAAAGCAAAGTCAAAGTAAATAAACTGAAACTTCTGGCGTCAAAGCGTTCAGCGGGGAAAAGTTTAAAGTTTAAAAAATCCAATTACAAAGTGGAAGAATTAAAGACCGATTCTTTCGCCGGTATAGATATTGCTTTATTTAGTATAGGGGCGGGGTTGAGTAAAGAATTTTCTCCCATTGCGGCAAAAGCGGGAGCGGTAGTTATAGATAATTCCAACGCTTTTCGCATGGATAAAGAAGTTCCTCTGATTGTGCCTGAAGTCAATCCGCTGGAAATCAAAAATCACAAAGGCATTATTGCCAATCCCAATTGTTCGACGATACAAATGGTAGTTGCTCTTAAGCCTATTTATGACGCGGCGGGCATAGAAAGATTGGTTATATCTACTTATCAAGCTGTTTCAGGCTGGGGAAAAGAGGCTATGGACGAATTAATTCAGCAGACAAAGGCTATTCTTGCCGGGCGCGAGCCGAAAGTGGATAAAAAAATTCTGCCGTACCAGATTGCTTTCAACCTTTTCCCGCACATAGATGTTTTTACGGAGAACGGTTATACAAAAGAAGAAATGAAAATGGTAAATGAAACCAGAAAAATTCTCGGAGACGAAAGTATTAAAATTACGGCGACGTGTGTGAGAGTCCCTATTTTAATCTCTCACAGTGAAGCGGTCAATGTTCAAACTATAAAGAAAATTTCGGCGGATGATGCCAGACAGCTTCTTTCTAAGGCGCCGGGAGTAAAGGTTGTCGATGAACCTCTAAAAGCTCAATATCCAACACCCCTTATGGCCGAAGGGAAAAATTTTACTTACGTTGGAAGAATACGAGAAGACATGTCCTGTGAAAAGGCGTTAAATCTATGGATTGTCTCCGATAATTTACGCAAGGGAGCTGCTCTTAATGCGGTTCAAATAGCCGAGCTTTTATAATATCCCCCATTTCCCACCCCAGGGGTGGGAAATGGGGGATAAAAACTTTGCAATAAATGTGTTTTTATGAGAAATATTTTGCTTGAAATAGAATATGACGGTTCAGTGTATGCCGGTTGGCAAATTCAAAAAAATGCCATGGCTGTTCAGCAGGTAATAGAAGATAAACTCCGCCCGTTATTAAAAGAAAAAGTAAAATTAACCGCGGCTGGCAGGACAGATTCCGGCGTGCATGCCATAGGGCAGGCGGCTAATTTTAAAACCCATTCAAATTTAAACTGCGACAATATCTTAAAAGCGCTCAATTCTTTATTGCCGAAAAATATTTGCATTAAAAAAGCGGGGGAAGTGTCTTTGAATTTCAATGCCCGCTTCTCTGCAAAATCCAAAATTTATCGCTATGTTATATATAATTCAAAAATAAGAAGTGTTTTTTTTGATAAATATGCGTGGCGGGTATCGTATAAATTAAATATTCCCCTTATGAAGTTAGAACTAAAGGAAATTATAGGCAGACATAATTTTAAATCATTTTCCGCCGCGGAAAAAATAGAAAGACAGCCTGAGAGAAAAATATTAACGGCTTCTTTGAAAAAGAAGGACGGGTTATTATTTATAGATATAGAAGGAGAAAGTTTTCTTTATAATATGGTAAGGAACATTGTGGGGACGCTGATTGAGATAGGGCGCGGAAAGTTACTTTCGGGCAGTATGAAAAAAATCTTAGCCGCGAAAGACAGAAAAGCCGCCGGTCCCTGCGCGCCACCGTACGGTCTGTATCTACTAAAAGTCAACTTTTAATTTACCCGCATACCCATTTCCCACCCCTGGGGTGGGAAATGGGTATGCGTATGCGTAAGGGGGTGGGGTGATTAGATGACGGGGAAAAGAGTTTTAGTAACTGGTCAAGTTTATCATATTTTTAATAAAAGTATTGCAAACTATAAAATATTTACCAATAATAGTGATTATGTGAGAATACGCAATAGTTTTCAGTTTTACAAAATAGATAAAGTGCCTTTTAAGTTGTCTAAATTTCTTAATAGAGAGGGTATGGAAGAAAATAGTTTTGGTAAGTATTTTTCCGCTGTTGTTGGAAATAAAGATAAATTAGTTCAAATAATTGCTTATTGTGTTATGCAAACACATATTCACTTAATTTTAAAACAATTAAAGGACGACGGAATAACTATTTTTATGGGGAACCTTCTTAATAGTTATGCGCGATATTTTAATCTAAAATATAAGAGAAAAGGTCCTTTGTGGGAAAGTAGATTTAAAGATGTGTTAATAGAGACTGATGAACAATTGTTGCATTTTACAAGGTATATTCATTTAAATCCAGTTACAGCGTATTTGGTGGAAAATGCTGAAGATTGGGTCATGTCTTCTTATAAAGAGTATCTATCAGCTATAGATAGTGATGACCAAATTTGCGAATATAAAGATGTGTTAGATATTAAACCGTCGCAATACAAAGAATTTGTCGAAGATAGAATAGATTATCAAAGAGAATTGGCAAAAATAAAAAAGTTACTTATTGATTAACCCATTTCCCACCTACGGGGTGGGAAATGGGTATTGATTAATATTAATAAGGAGGGAGTAAAGTGAAAAATTTTTTCTCGTATTTTTGGCAGAGTATAAGTGATTTTAATTTTTATAAAAAGGTGGTGACTTTTAAGTTTTCCACGGCGGTGAAATATTTTGTAACGTTATTACTTATTTGTATTCTATTGATTTCCGTTGGATTGTCTTTGAGAGTAAAACCTATTTTTAATTCTCTGGCAGATTGGGCTATGGGAAATTTACCGTCTATTAATATACAAGACGGCAAAGCGTCGGTGGATGCCAGGATGCCTTTTGTAATAAAAAAGGGGAATGTTGTTGTTATTTTGGATACAACAGGTGAAACTATTTCCATAGATGATTCGATTAAACAGGGTGTATTACTTACCGCGAATAAACTTATATATAAACAATCTGATATTCAAACAAATACTTATGAGCTGGCCAAGATAAAAAATCTTACCATAGATAAAGCAACTATTGTGAAATGGAAGAAAGGTTTTTTAAAAGCGTTTTTTCCGTTTATCTGCATAATGTCTCTTATTTATTATCCCCTTGCTAAAATAGTACAGGTTTTATTTTTTAGCCTCATTCCGTTAATGCTGAATAATATCCGGAATTTAAAATTGAAATATGTTGATATTTTAAAAATATCTATTTTTGCTTTGACTCTACCTTTAGCGATTGCCGCCATTGTCGAAATTGTTTTTTTTAAGGTTAAGCTTTTCGCGGTATTGTTCACGCTTATTTATGCAGTTTATCTGGTTAGAGGAACCATGATCTGCGTGGCTAAAAAAGGAACAGAAGGGACAGTTTGAAATGTAGAATTTAAAAAGAGAAACCATACTTTTTACTTCCCCATCTTGACAATCACTTATATATAGTATATTATTTATGTTAAATAAAGTTGTTATCCTATAATAAAAAGTGCGGTACTTGTTAATAGGTGTTATCTTTTAGTTTAGCTTGAAAAACTTTTAGATTTTGATGGGGAGAAAAAAATGGAAAATCTAATGAGCATTTATGAACTGGCAAAATTTTTAGAGATTTCCGTAGCCAGCGTAAATTATTATACTAACCTTGGTTTTTTTAACGTAAAAGATAGAAAAGGAAATAGACGGTTATACGATAAGAATGAGATTTTTTCCATCTATCATCAAATCCGCCAGTTGAGGAAAAAAGGTTATACCTTGAAATTAATCCAGCAAAGATTAGAAATGTAGTTTCCGATTGTTCTTAAGGGGGGATAAAAATGTTTGAAGACTTGAAAAAATTTTTTAGCAAAAAAGATGGTAGAGATGTTCAATCGGATATAATAAATGATTTTTGCGCTTCGTCGGAAAATTCAGGGTCCTCGACTAAAATGATATGTGTTGTCAACCAAAAAGGCGGTTGCGGCAAAACCACCACCTGTATAAATCTTTCAAGCGGTCTGGTCACGAAAGGATTTAAAGTTTTAATTATAGATTTGGATGCTCAGGCGCATGCTTCTTTAGGCATTGGTATAAACGTGGATAATTTAGAGCATTCGATATACGATGTTATGGTTCGGAATATAGATTTAGAACAAATTATTATGCCCACCTATATAAGTAATCTGGATATTGTGCCTTCGACTTCCATGCTTACCGGCGCTCAGCTTGAAATAGCGGATATATTAGGCAGAGAAAGAATATTAAGAACCGCTGTTTATAAAATGTTGAATACCAACGCCAAAAAGTACGACTATATTATAATTGATTGTTCCCCTTCTCTTAACATCCTCACTATAAATGGGCTGGCGGCAGTGCATTACATTCTTGTGCCTATTCAAACGCATTATTTTTCCTTGGAAGGGATGAAGGAGCTTTTTTCGACTCTACATATCGTGAAAGAAAGATTGAATTTTCAGCTTGAAGTATTGGGTATATTGCCTACTTTATTCGACGGCAGAACTAAAATGAATAGGGAAATTCTTTACCAGATAAAAGATTATTTTAAAGAAAAAGTTTTCAAAACAGCTGTTCGCGTTAATGTTAAATTAGCAGAGGCCTCTTTATATAAGAAATCGATATTCGATTACGACGCTTCCTCGAACGGCGCGAAAGATTACCTTGCTTTGACTGAAGAAGTAATCGCGTTGACACAGCCGCAAGCGAGGGTGAACGAAGTGAAAAATTCTGACAACGCGCGGGAAACAAGTATAGTGGCAGGCAGAGGCCAAATACTGTCAGTATCAGAGAAAATATCCTAATACACTGTTAAATTAACTTATACATTTAGTAAATTGTTCACGATTAAAATTTTTATATGAAAAAAGAAGAAAAAAAACCTCATAAGAATATCGTAGAAGAGATATTTGCTTCTTCACAAAGTGAAGCGAAAAAAATATCTACTATTTTTACTTATTTTAAACACCCTCCAAAAGTTATGCTTCCTTCTCAGCCATTGGCAAAATCTTCTTTCAAAAATCTTCCCGCGGGCATTGATATAGGCACGGACAGCGTCAGATTGTTGCAATTGGCAGAGGGGAATAAAAATGAACCGGTAATTATTTTAGCGGATGAAGAAAAATATGCGTTATCCCCTGCCGCGGATACGATAAATTTTCAAAAAAACGCTTTACAGAAAATAATTCAACGCAATAATTTAAAAGGAGAATGCGTAATAGGTCTTTCTGTATCGGATGTCCAGATTTATAATATGACTTTTCCAAATATGCCCGAATCGGAATTTAAAAACGCCCTGCAGTATAAACTTTCTCAGATGCGGCCTTTTGGTCTGTCGTTGGAAGAAATAAATTTCGGATTTTTAAGATGGGATGTTGTTTCTCAGACAGCCCAGATGCCTCAGTCTATTAGATTATTTGTGGTTTGCGTGCCTTCAAAAACTATTGAACAAAAAGTTCACTTGTTGGAAAACGCGGGACTAGATGTTTTTTCTGTGGAAGTTAACGCGGTCAGTTTGGTTAACCTGAATAAATTTTTTAAATTTCCGTCTAAATCCGAAGAAGTAAGTTTATGGCTTGATTTGGGAGTTGAACAGAGTTCATTGATTATAGAAAAAGGAGGCGTTGCTCTTTTTTTAAGACCGTTGAGTTTTTCCTTCAATCGTCTTACAAAGGCGATTGCCAAGTCTTTGAATATCGGCGAAGAAGAAGCCGAACAAATACGGGATGCTTATGGGATTAGTTTCTGGACGCCTGAGCAAAAGAGTGATGGTTTTGAAGGTAAAGATGCTTCTGTTTACAGAGCCATAATTTCACAGTTGGAAAATCTGGCGATAGACATAGAACATTCATTTAAATATTTTTCTTATCAAGTTAGTCAGTATCAGATCGCTAAATTCGATAAAATATTTTTAACCGGACCAACAGCCGCTTTAAAAAAGTTAGATAGTTTTTTAAGTTTCAAGCTGAAGGTGCCCGCGCGGATACTCAATCCTTTTGATTTGTTTAGTCAGGCTCAGACATTGGTTAAGCAGAAATCATCGATGGAAACTGCCGCTGCTTTTGCCATTGCCGCCGGATTGTCGGCAACTTCTAAAATAGAAGAGGCTCAGCGCATAAATCTTTTAAGCATCACAGAGAAAAAGGCATATAAAGTTTTTACGGTAGCCGTAAAAAATAAAATTGTCAGGCTTGTTGCCGCGGTTGTTGCTATAGTATCGCTCGTGACCGGTTTTCAGATAATGAAACTCAATTTAGCTAAATCTCAGGTAACGGATTTGGATGAACGGGTAAAAAAAGCAAAAATAGAACTTGATTACCGCAATCTCGAGCAAGTGAGTTTAGCTAAAGAAGAAGCCATAATTTTGGATAAAAAGGCATTCTTAGAAGGCCGTTTTAATCTCATGAAAGAGAGTATGCGCGAACCCGGAGATTTTTCCAGTATGCTATGGGCGGCAGGACTGCTGTTACCTGAAGATATCTGGGTTACTAAATTAAGCTATAAAGAAAGGCGATTGCAAATAACAGGGTCTACTCCGGACATAAATTCAGTGATGCAATTAGTGGAAACGCTGAAATCGAAAGATGAATTTTCCAATGCCTCTTTTTTGTATTCTAAAAAAGAAGCGGAAACGGGGATTTATGATTTTGAGATAGGCGTTGAGATAAAAAAATGATAAATAATCTTTTTTCTTTTTTTAAAAAATTAAAGCGCAATGAAAAAATTTTAATATTATTGTTCTGCGCGTTTATAGGTTTCAATATTTACGTTAATTTTATCTATAAACCCATAACGCGCGGCATTAAACAATATAGAAAAGAAACACAAAAATTGGATAAACGTCTTGCGGAAGTAAAAAGTAACTTTCCTGATACGGAAAAGGGAAAGAATCGAATAGAACTGCTGAAGGAAGAAAGCCGGAATTATAGTGATCAAATAGACGAAATTCAAGAAAATCTCCCGTCCAAAGAGAACATTCCACAGTTGTTGGTTGGATTCAGTCGTCAGGCAAAAGACGTAAGTATAATTTCCTTGCGGCAAAAAATGGATGAAAATAAAGAATATTCGCGAATTTTTATCGAGGTAGTAATAGATGCTTCGCATAAAGCGACTGTTAATTATATAAGACGGATAGAAAGCATAACACCTTTTTTGAAAATTGAAGAGATAGAATTGTGGGGGGCTTCCAAGGGGGCGAAAGAAGGTACGGGGCGCATGGTATTTTCCAGTCTTTTAAAAGAATCTCCTTCGGCAAAGTTGCTTTTTCCGTCTGAAGTTACCGAACTTGATTCCGAAAGCAGAGATATATTTACTTCTAAATCAAAAAAGACTTCACAAGAACAAAAAAAAGAATTAAAATTAGAAGGGATAACCTATAATGTGGATAATCCCACGGCCATTATTAACGGAGAAGTAGTAAAACAGAACAGCCGAATTAACGGTTATGAAGTAATGCAGATATTTCCCGAACAGGTTATTATAAATGACGGAGCTCAGGATTATACCTTAGAAATTACCAGATAAATAATTATGGAGAGGATATAATGATAAGTAAAAAAAATAAATATGTAGCTGGGTTAATTATAATTAACTTTTTGGCAAGCAATCTTGTGTTCGTAAATATACCTGTTATGGCTGAAGAAGAATGGAAGGCAGTACCTTCAATCGCGACCGGGAGTGTGCAACAAGAGGAAGTTACGCGAGAAAAATTTCAGGAAAAACTTAATCAGGTTATCAGCCTTGATTACAAAAATGCCGATTTGCTAAACGTGATAAGGTCTTTATCGTGGACGTACGATTTAAATATCATTGCTTCCCCCGATATAAAAGGTAACGTAACGGTGACTTTAAAAGATATTACTGTCGGTAAAGCGTTGGAGGCGATTTTAACTATAAACGGTTTGGCTTATACTGTTCGCGAAGGTATAATTTACGTGTTGAAAGGAGATACCGCGGTAATAAATTTAACCTCGGATGTTATTGTTTTAAAATATGTTCAGGCCGCGGAAGCTCAGAATATTTTAAGAAAAGTCCTTTCCGAAAAAGGAGATATAAAAATAGACGAGCTGTCTAATATCCTTATTATTACCGATTTCGCTCCGAATATACAAAAAATAAAAGACCTTCTTAAAAAAATAGATATCGCGCCTCAACAGGTGTTGATAGAAGCGAAGATAGTGGACATTACTTCAAATGATTTAGCCGCTATTGGATTGAAAGCCAAAGTGGATTTTAATCCAGGGCATGGACTGTTTACCAGAAAGCAAAAAAATTATGAAGAACGATTGACCGGTACTTTAGATATGGCTGAACAGTCTCAATCTCTTACCGGAGGTCAGTTCACATTAGACACACTTACTTTTCTCGACATGACTATAACCGGCACGCTTGATGCCTTAGTTAGAGAAGGAAAAGCGGACCTTTTAGCCAGCCCTTCTATTGCTGTTTTAAATAATCAGGAAGCGCGTATTGTTATAGGCGAAAGGTATCCTTATAAGGAAAGAACTCAAACCAGCACCGGTACGACCGAGACTACGAAGTTTGTGGATATCGGTATAAATTTGCGTGTAACCCCTCAAATAAATGAAGATGACTATGTAACCATGAGAGTGCACCCTGAAGTGTCTTCTTTAAGCGCCGCTCTGGATGCCGGTCCCCGTATTACGACGCGTGAAGCTGATACTACGGTGCGCATAAAACAAGGAGAAACTTTAGTAATTGGCGGATTGATAAAACAACAGAAAGAATCCAGCAGAGACAAAGTTCCTATTTTAGGAGATATCCCTATAGTGGGTTTTTTATTTTCCCGCAGTGAAAGAAATAATGAACAAAAAGAATTAGCTGTTTTCATTACGCCGAAAATTGTGCGTTCTCAGGAAGAAAAAGAAGCTTTGTCCCGTAAACAGGTTGAAAGAGAATCTGCTTATGTTAATTTAGACAAAACCGCTCAGCTTAATGTGGTGGAAAGTATTTTTGATAAAGCTGTGGCTTTAGACACTGGTACAGGAATGGAAAGCCGTCAGAAGGGGAAGAATTTAAGGAAAGCCCAGGCTCTAAATCTTTATGAAAATATATATGTGTCTTTCCCGGAGAGTTACCGCGCGTCGGAATCATTGTACAGGGCAGGTAATATTTATTACAGATATTATAAAGATTATAAACGTGCTATGGAACGGCTTAATTGGCTGATTTCGGATTATCCTGACAGCCCTTTCTATAAAAAGGCTTTAGGACTATATAATATTATCGGAAAAAAACAAAAAAGAACAGAATCAACAAAAGAGGATAAAATCGTAAATAATTTCGCGAAGTGAGATGGTGAATAGTGAATGGTGAATAGTGAATAGTGAATAGTGAATAGTGAATAGTGAATAGTAAATAGTAAATAGTAAATAGTAAATAGTGAATGGTGAATGGTGAATGGTGAATGGTGAATGGTGAATAGATAGGCTATTAAAAACTATCACCATTTAACCGGTCACTGTTACGGGGGGTTATGAAATATAGCTATAAAGTACGCACAAAAACCAGTGAATTAATTTCGGGAACAATAGAAGCCCAAAACGAACAGAAGGTTATTGCCGATTTAGATAGTTTGGGCTATAGTATAATAGAACTTAAAGCCCAGACCGCTGGCTTCTCTTTCGAAAAAATAACTTATTATTTTAAAAAAATAGACCACCATGATATTATAGTTTTTACCCGCCAATTAGCTACTCTGCTTAAATCCGGAACCGCGCTTTTACCCAGTCTGGATGCTATTAAAGAACAGACTACCAACGAAAAATTTAAAGTGGTATTAGAAAATATTTATCATTCGGTACAGACC
The DNA here is from genome assembly GCA_043822625.1 of Candidatus Omnitrophota bacterium. Taxonomy (GTDB): domain Bacteria; phylum Omnitrophota; class Gorgyraeia; order DAOVKU01; family DAOVKU01; genus JBDRBQ01. Next base: position 17,822 of record JBDRBQ010000028.1, read on the forward strand.
GGTGTCAGTTTCTCAGACAGCCTTTCTAAGCATCCGAAAGTTTTCTCCGAACTTTTTATCAGTATGGTAAAGGTAGGAGAGACAGGCGGTATTTTAGACGGCGTTTTGGATAGGCTGGCTACATTAGGAACCCAGGAAATGGAGCTACAGTCACGTTTGAAATCGGCATTGGTATATCCTATTGTGTTAATGGTAATCGCGTTTTTAGTGGTTAATTTACTTGTATTGGCGGTATTACCCAAATTTGTCATAGTCTTTGAGTCTTCCGACATACCGCTTCCTTTAATTACACGAGTTGTTTTATCTTTTAGCTGGATACTGCGCAAGCTCTGGGGTTTTGTTATTATTGGATTGATTATTATAGGATGGGGCATGAGAAAATACACTTCTACTATTGAAGGTAAATATAGATTTCATCAGTGGCTTTTGAGACTGCCTATTTTTGGAAGTATTTATACCAAAATACAAGTTTCGCGTTTCGCGCGCATACTTTCCGGTTTAACCAGCGTCGGTATTCCTCTGCTTCAGTCGTTAGTCGTAGTTGAGAAAACCATTACCAACGTTGTTATCCGCCGCTCAATTCAAAATATCAGGATGAATATAGCTGAAGGACGTCCTTTAATAGAACCTTTTAAAACCAGTGTTTACTTTTCACCCATGGTAATTCAGATGATTTCTACCGGAGAAAAGAGCGGAAATTTGGATCAGATGCTTGATGAAATAGCCTCGTTTTATGAGCCGGAAATAGAGTACACCATAAAAAATCTTACTTCTTTACTGGAACCGCTTATGCTTTTAATTATGGGTGGTATAGTCGCTTTTATAGCTCTTTCTGTTTTGTTGCCTATCTTTAATTTGATGCGGGCGTTTAGAGGATGAGGTAGTGAATAGTGAATAGTGAATAGATAGTCTTTTAAAAAACTATTTGTTATTTAAGTAGTTTTTCATTCACCATTCACTAACGAATATTCATTCTTAGGAGGTCACAGTGAAGCAAAACATTAAGTTAGCTGGTGGTTTTACTCTCCTTGAAATGCTTATTGTTATTTCGATTATCGCTATTCTCGCGGCGACGATAATCCCCAATTTCATCGGTTTCGACGTTGAGGCGCGGCTCGCGGCCAGCAAGACAAATTTAAATAATTTATCCACGCGTATTAGTCTTTTTCGCGCCAAAGAAGGTCGTTATCCTGAAGAACTGGAGGAATTATTGACGGAAAATTACAGTGACATGGGCATCGAAAGAGCTTATTTAGATCTTATCCCAAAGGAATTTATTTCTTCAAAAGAGGGGAATAATGAAATTACGGACCAGAAATCAGACGAATCTCTACCTTCCGATGGAGGGTGGGTTTATTATGTGGATAAGGCAAAAGTCGTTATAGATTGGGACGAACCGCTTAATTCCAGATGGGGTAAATCCGAAGGAGAAATACCGTCGGAATGGTAAGAATGCAGTGGGTGGTTAATAGTGAATGGTGGATAGTAAAAAGCGAAAAAATAAAAAAATGAAGACAAAAAATTGCAAAGGCATTGTTTTGCTAGGCGTAATTATCATATTGTTATCCGTAGGATTGATAGGCGCTACGCTGGCTACTTTTTTTATTACCGTGAATATTTCAAGTTATAGAATAGCTAATGAAGCAAAAGCATTATATTTAGCTGAGGCAGGTATTTCTTACGCCATAAATATACTGCGTGTTCATGCCGGAGAAGAAGGAGAAATAAGACAAACCTTAGGGCCGGTTAGTCTGGGAGAAGGAGAATTTACCGTCATAATCGATTACCCTTATTCTTTAATTACTTCTATGGGTTCTGTAAATAACGTTGAAAAAAAAATACAGTTACAGTACGCGCCGTTGTAAAAATTAATTGAGTCCGTAGAGTTTTTTGAGTAGCTGCAGAGTCCTGTGTTTAAACACGGGATAAACTCCAGCTATGCGTTAGAAGGTAGCATACCCAATGCACACCTCCGAGGTGTACATTGGTAGGAATTTCTAGGGTAAAAGGGGAATTGAAAGATGGTTTTTAAATTCAATAGAAATCTAAATAATTATTATATTAACTCAACTAACCAAAGAAACCGGGTTGGTTTTACTTTTATAGAACTTTTGATTGCTTTGGCAGTACTGGCTATTTTATTTGTGCCGGTGATGCAGTTGTTTTCCCAGTCATTATATTTTTCTTCTTATTCCCAGGAAGTTATGACAGCCGTCAATTTAGCAAAATGGGATATGGAAAGAATGAAAAATCTGAATTTTACCAAAGAACAATTAAGGGAAGCAGATGGTTCAATGTATCCTGATGTAGAAGAACCACCCCTTGAAATGAATGGGTTGAAGTGGAGAATAGAAAGAGAAATTGTCAAAGGGTCTGATCCGGTAGAGGTAAGAGTTTCCGTTTACAGGTCCCAAACAATGGATAACCCTTTGATTAGTCTGGTTACATTAATAGAAGATATGACGTGGGTGGAAATAAAACCGGTGAAATAAAGTGTACTGTAACGGCAGGGTCCCGATGTCGCATCGGGACTCCGTTTTGTAGCTACAAGTTGATTATGTTGTAGCCGCAGAGCGATAGCTCTGCTTAATCGTGTTAACAGGTTCGGTGACATAGAGAAGTGAAGTCACCATTTGCCGGTTTCCAGTCACCGGTCTCTTGGTGCTCTGGTGACTTTTTTGTTTCAGATGTCCCATGTTGTTGCGGATGCGGGACTATAAGGCATTTAACTATACTTAACTATGGTGAAAGCATGAGATTAGGTGAAATATTAGTAAATGAAGGCATAATTAGTTCCGAGGCTCTTGATGAGGCGTTGAAAAAGCAGGAACAGACAGGGAAATTTATCGGTGAGATATTAATTAACCGTGGTTTAGCGAGCGAAGAAAAAATTACTCAGGCATTGAGTGAACAGTTAGGTTTCGCGTTCGTTAAAGTAGAAGAAATTCCCATTGAACATAACGTGTTGAAACTAATTTCCGAAGAATCGGCCCGCCGCCATAAAGTTATGCCTTTGTACATTAGCGATGATACGTTGACGGTAGCCATGGTTAATCCATTGGATGTCAAGATAATAGACGAATTGCAGGCGGCGTCGGGA
>JBDRBQ010000029.1:0-9296 GCA_043822625.1 Candidatus Omnitrophota bacterium
AGGGCCGGTCGTTGATGTGAGGTTTGAGAAACCGGAAGATGTGCCCAGTTTGTATCAGGTGGCAAAAACTACCAGTTTTGACGATAGAGAAATCATTCTTGAAGTAATAGAACATTTAGGGCGTAATATTGCCAGGTGCATCGCGCTGTCTTCTACCTTAAATTTACAGAGGAACGCGAAAGTTTTTTCACGGCATTTGCCTCTTTCCATCGGCGTCGGCGAAGAACTGTTCGGCAGAATAATAAACGTCGTGGGGGAACCTATTGACGGGAAGGGTGATTTGAAAACGGAAAAAACGTTGTCTGTCAGGAGAAAGATACCCGGTGAAAATGTAGCTTTGCGGGGACAAATGAATATGGAATTCGAAGTTATAGAAACCGGCATTAAAATGATAGATTTATTGTTTCCTCTTGTGAAAGGCAGTAAGAATGGAATAATTGGCGGGGCGGCCTTAGGCAAAACTTTATTGATTCTGGAATTGATTCATAATGTGGTTAAAAAACATGGTGGAAAATGTGTTTTCGCGGGTGTAGGAGAAAGAATAAGGGAAGGCAATGAATTATATTATGAACTTGAAAAACAGGGAATATTAGATAAGGTCATGATGGTTTTTGGACAGATGAATGAACCGCCGGGAGCAAGGTTTGAGGCAGTTTTGACTAGTATGGTTTTAAGCGAATATCTTTTGAGCAGAAATACCAACGTATTATTTTTTATAGATAATGTATATAGATTCGTTCAGGCCGGTGCTGAAATTTCGACTCTTTTGGGCAGAATTCCTTCAGAGATAGGTTATCAGCCGACGTTGGCTTCCGAAGTAGGAAATTTTCATGAAAGAATTTGTTCCAAAGCCGGTAATTTTATTACTGCCATCGAAGCTATATACGTGCCGGCGGATGATTTGACGGACCCCGCGGTAGTAACGATTTTTAGTTATCTGGAGTCTATAATAGTTTTATCGAGAGAATACGTGCAATTGGGACTTTACCCAGCCATAGACCCGCTTCTTTCTTCCTGTACGAATTTGGACGCGGGTATAGTAGGTGAAAGTCATTTAAGAATTTCGCAGGAAGTTTTGAGAATCTTTACTAAGTACAAAGAATTGAAACGCATAGTAGAGGTAATAGGAATAGAAGAATTATCAAGAGCGGACCAGATATTGTATGGACGCGCTAAAAAATTACAGAATTTTCTCACACAGCCTTTTTTTACCGCTCAAATTTATACCGGCAGGCCGGGTATTTATGTCCCGCTGGAAGATACTCTGGAAGGGTGTGATAAAATAATAAGTGGTGAAATAGATTCTGTTCCGGAAGAGAAATTATATATGATAGGCAGGATGGAGGAAAAATGGCAGTAAAAATAGAAGATATTTTAGTAAAGAAAAAAATTATAGCCCAGGAACAGCTCGATAAGGCTTTGGAAGAACAAAAAAAGAAAGGCGGTTTTTTAGGTGATATTTTAGTAAATATGGGTTTTGTCGACGAAGAAGAGTTTTTGAAAGTTTTATCCGAACATCTGAAAATTGATTATGTAAAACTTCGGAAAATAGAAATAGCCGAAGAAGTGATAAAAAAGGTTCCTCCCAAATTCGCGTGGCATTATCACATCATGCCGGTGCGATTCAGCGATAATACTTTGACTATAGCTGTTTTTAATCCAATGGATGTTTTGCCTATAGATGACATAGAAATAAATTTAGGGTATAGGGTAGAAAAAATTCTGGCGGCAAAAGAAGATATTCTATGGGCTATAAGAAAATATTACGGTGTCGGGGCTGAAACCATAGAAGAATTATTGGGTCAGGCGGATTTGGAAGAAAAGCCGGTTTACCTAAGAGAAAAAAAAGTCGAAGATATCGAGAGGCTGGCGCAAGACGTTTCCGTTATAAAGTTGGTTAATCAAATATTGGAAGAAGCCATAAAAGACAGGGCTACTGATTTGCACATAGAGCCGTTTAGGGACGGTATTATTTTGCGTTCCCGCGTGGATGGAATATTGTATGAAACATCTGTTTCAGAGGATATAAAATTTCTGTATCATTCTATAGTTTCCCGCATAAAAATTATGGCCGGGCTCGATATTGTCGAAAGGCGGCTTCCGCAGGACGGCAGGGGAAGGGTAAACGTAGGGGTTAATGAATATGATTTGAGAATTTCCATTTTGCCTTCGCTTTACGGGGAAGACGTGGTTATTCGTATTTTGCCTACAGCTATGCTTTTTAATCTGGAGGCGCTGGGTTTTACATCGGAAAATTATAAAATTATAGACGAACTTTTAAAAAAACCTTACGGTATAATTTTTATTACCGGTCCTACCGGCAGTGGGAAAACTACTACTTTATATGCCTGTCTAAGCAGGCTTAACAATACCAGACGCAAAATCATAACCATAGAAGACCCTGTGGAATATGAATTAAAAAAAGTCAATCAGATTCAGGTTAATCCCAAAATAAAACTTACTTTTGCCACTGCCTTAAGAAGCATGCTGCGTCATGACCCTGACGTGTTAATGGTGGGAGAAGTAAGAGATTCGGAGACGGCGCAAATAACTATTCAGGCTTCTTTAACCGGGCATTTGGTTTTTAGTAGTTTGCATACAAACGATGCCGCGGGCGCGGCCACCCGTCTTATAGACATGGGAATCGAGCCGTATCTCATTGTTTCCAGCGTAGAAGCCTTTGTTGCCCAGAGACTGATAAGACTTATTTGTCCTTCCTGCAAAACCGAAAATAAAGAAAATAAATTACAAGCACCGATTATAAATGGACCGCTTTATTACGGAAAAGGCTGTGAAGTTTGCAAGCATTCAGGTTACAAAGGCAGAACAGCCATATACGAAGTATTATTATTAACGGAGTCTATAAAAGAGTTGATAATGAAAAAAGTGTCTGCCGATGAAATAAAAAGAAAAGCTATTTCTTTGGGGATGAAAACTCTAAAAGAAGACGGTTTAGACAAAGTAGCTAAAGGATTGACGACATTGGATGAAGTGATGAGAGTGATACAGTTGGAGACCTGAGTGGGACGTAAGCATGTGGGGCGTAGGACGTGAGTGGGATGTGAAAAACGTCCTAGTGAGCGAAGGTAACGAATGTCCAAACGAAGTGAACACCCCGCGTTTAAAAATAATGACCACTAAATTAAGGGAAAATAAATGCCGTTATTTAAATACAAAGCCAAAAAAGGTCCGGAAGAAATAATAGAAGGGAAAATAGAAGCGGAAAGTAAAGAGGCCGTTATTAGTCATTTATTGGAGAAAGGATGTACGCCTCTTAAAGTAGGTTTGGCTGAAGAAAAAAGCCTCGGTGCCGGAAGGCCGTTTTTTTTCGCGTTTTCTTTCGGCAAAGTCGGATATTTGGATGTGAATATATTTACCCGTCAATTGGCAAGTCTTATAAAATCACACATTACTTTGTTGAGGGCTTTAACGGTTATAACAGAGCAAACCGAAAACCCTTCTTTTAAAAAAATAGTTTTGGAAATCGAAGGCAGAGTAGAAAAAGGCGAAAGTCTTTCGGATTCACTTTCAAAATATCCTAAAATATTTTCCGCTCTTTACGTTAATGTAATCAGGGCGGGTGAAACCGGAGGCGCTTTAGAAGAAGCTTTCAACAGAGTGATTGAGTTTAGGGAAAAGGAAGAAGAATTGAGGTCGATGATAAAATCGGCTTTAACCTACCCCATCTTTTTAATAATCGCCGGAATTTTGACTGTATTTTTTATGCTTACTTTTTTTATGCCGAGATTATTAGATTTATTTAATCAGTTGGGACAAGTTTTACCGTTACCGACCAGAATGCTTATTGCCGCAAGTAGTTTCGCGCAAGCAAATTGGGTATGGATAGCAATGACCGTAAGTGCTGTGATCTTGCTGGCTAAGCGAAAAAATACGTCGAAAAATGAGCGTATTGTCAGGGATTGGATTAAGCTTCATTTGCCGGTAGTGGGAGAGTTGATTAGAAAATCGGAAATTTCTAAATTCGCCAGGGCGTTGGCGATTTTAATTAAAAGCGGCATACCTTTAATAAAAGCGGTGGAAACGGCTATTCCTTTAGTAGATACCGAGACTTTTAAGGAAGAATTAAAGGAAATGAATGAAGACATAGTGAAAGGTCTTTCAGTAGCAGAGGGGATGAAAAGCGTGTCTCAATTTAGTCCTATGGTGTTGAATATAGTTTCCGTCGGGGAAGAAGGCGGGCGCTTGGAAGAGGCGTTAATAGAAGTGGCTTCTTTTTACGATAAGGAAGTTGACAGAATGGTTAAGATTATTTCTTCTTTAATTGAGCCGGTGATAATAATGATAATCGGTTTGATAGTAGGTTTTATCGTATTTGCCATGCTGTTGCCGATATTTAATATCGATATGGTGGTGAAATAACATAGTTAATCGGGTTAACGGGTTAAACCTTGGAGAAGTAAAGTCACCCTCTGTGGCGCTCTGGAGACCTTTTTGATGAGTTTATACCATTCAAGAAAAGATACTGTCAAAAGTTGCACGAGAGATTATGAGTGCGCCGAGTAAAGGATTGAAGTTAAAGGGATATTCTTTCATAAAATGGGAGGGGAAAAATGTTTTGTAAAAAAAATATAATATTCAATTTTGTTAACCGGAAAACCGGAAAACCGGAAAACCGGCTAATGCGGGAAGGGTTTACCCCGATAGAGAAACATAAGGCGGGATTGACACGTGCTATTACAATACCGGGACAAACTTCTCTAACGGGGTTTACCTTAATCGAATTGATGTTGGTTGTGGTAATTATTGCCGCTTTAGCTTCCATGGTTGTGCCGAGACTGGCAGGCCGCTCGGAACAGGCAAAAATAAGCCGCGCGCAGGCCGATATCAGCAGTAATATTTCGCTCGCGCTGAAGCTTTACGAATTAGACAACGGTAACTATCCTACTACAGAGCAGGGCTTAGACGCGCTCATGTCCAAGTCTAGCGGTAATCCTATTCCGGAAAATTGGAATGGTCCGTATCTTGAGAAAAAGCCTATTGATTCTTGGGGCAGAGCATATCATTACAGGTATCCCGGGGCTTATAGCGCGGCAGGTTATGATTTATATTCGCTTGGAAAAGACGGTCAGGAAAGCGACGACGATGTTACTAATTGGGAAGAATAATTAAAAATTGCAGAGGCGACTGTGCCTGCCTGCCGCAGGCAGGTCTCTAACGGGGTGAATGGTAAATGGTGAATAGTGAATAGTAAAAAGATGAAACGCGGTTTTGCTTTAATTGAGGCACTGTTAAGTGTGGTGATTATTTCCATAGGGACAATTTATGTTTTGCAGGCATTCGGTAATGAATTATCGGCGTTGGGTATGGCGCAGGATAATTTGAGAGCTGTTTTGTTATTAGAAAATAAAATGGCGGAATTGCAATTTGAAATTATCGAAAAAGGTACTTTGGAAGAATATCCTCTTAGCGGAAAATTTGAGGCCGCCAAAGAAAAAGACTTTCTGTGGACTTTGAGTTCTTTTCCAAGTAGTGTCGGTGAAAAATTGCGCGAAGTGAATTTGACCTGTTACTGGAAAAGTAAAGGGAAAACACGCAATATGAATGTAGTTACTTTAATAAGAGAAGCCGCTGAGTAAGATTTTCCGGTTTAATTCTATAGGGCGCGCGGGAGTCAAAACGATTAAATGAATTCACAAAAATGGATGAATGCAAAAGGGTTTACCCTGCTAGAGCTTTTAATCGCGATGTCTATTGCCGCTGTAGCGGCTGTTACGGCATTAACTCTTTTTTCAAAGGGCATCGATATTTGGCAGACTGCCCGTTTCAAGAGCCCCGCGAAATATAACGCGGTTTTATTTCTGGAAGATGTGGATAAAGAACTCAAAAATAGTATAAACTTTTCCGAAATAGAATTTGAAGGCGAAACCCGGCAGATAAATTTCCCTGCTATTGTTAAACAATATAAAGACGAGTATACTCAAGTGCTGGAAATAGTTGGATGGGTAAAATATAGTTTTGATAAAGATAAAAAATCTATTTATAAAAGTAAAAGCGCTTATCCCCAATGCCTCGATGAAAATTTGTTTACGGCAGTAAAAGTTTTGGATTCGGTAGAAAGCATTTCTTTCGAGTACGCTTTTTTAAACGCGGAAAATAAGCTTGAATGGACGTCTGCCTGCGAGGGGGCATCTGCTGGCGGCAACCCGAAAGCGGTAAGAATAAAAGTAAAGGTAATTATTGAAGAAAGTACGAATGAAAACGAAAATTTCGAAAAAACGATTTTTATACCCATCGCGTAAAAACGGGAGTATTTTAATAATATCTCTTTGGACGCTTTTATTTTTGAGTTTTTTTTGCGCGACGCTTGCTTTTGTTGTTTACGCGAAGATAAATACAGCGAAACATTTAAAGGAAAGAATGCTTTCTTATTATTTAGCAAAAGCAGGTGCTGAGGCCGCTTTTCAGGTTTTGCAAAAAGATGAGACAGAATACGATTTTTTCGGGGACGCGTGGAGTGATGACGAAAGTCTTTTTAAAGAGGTGAGTTTAGGAGCGGGAAATTTTACGGTAAGTTATGATTACGCGGGAAATACATACTACGGTTTAAGCGATGAAAGCAGTAAGCTTAATTTAAATACAGCCTTACAAAAAGCATTGGTTTTATTTTTTTCAATGTCGGGATGCGCGGATAGTCAAGCGGTTCAATTAGCCGAATGTGTAATTGATTGGAGAGATGTGGACAACGAACCTTTTCCGCGGGGAGCCGAAGACGATTATTATAATAATCTTGAGATACCATATAATTGTAAAGACGCGAATTTTGAATCCATAGAAGAAGTTCTTTTGGTCAAGGGCATGAATAATGAAATTTTTTCAGGGATAAAAGAAAACGTGACTGTTTTTGGAAACGGCGCGGTCAATGTAAATACCGCGGACCGAAAAGTGTTAATTGCCCTTGGGATTAAGCAGAGTCTGGCGGATAAAATAATTAATTATAGATTAAAGCCCGGGGGTGTGGTTGTCGGCGACGAAGGCTTTTTTAAAAACATCGACGAGATAAGCGAAAAAATAAATCTTTCCGAAGATGAAACGGAAATTATAGATTCTTTAAAAACCGCGAATATTATTAGCGTGAGTACGAGCGTTTTTAGGGCTGGATGCGCGGGAAAGTTAAATAATAGTGACATAACCGGAGAAATAGTGTATATTTTAAATAGGACCGGTAAAATATATTATTGGAAGCAGAAGTAACCGTTTTTTTATCGGGAGTGAAATACAATAAAAAAATAAAAATATGAACATATTGGAAAAGTTATCTTTCGCGAAAACCAAAAAAGAAACCGTCTCGCTTGATTTAGGGATGGATTGGTTCAAATTGGCGGCGGCCGAGACAGGTCCCGCGGGAAAGAAATTAACGAAGCTCAATGTTAAAAAAGTAACTTCTTTTAAGCATAGTTTTTCCAAAAGTATAGCGGATGCTTTTAAGGAATGCGGACTCAAAAGTAATTCCGTAGTTACTTATCTCCCCCGACATCTCACCACCATAAGAATACTGGAACTGCCCTCGATGGATAAAAATGAAATAGCCGACATGATAGAACTCCAGGTCGTAAAACAAACCCCTTATTCCAGAGAAGAAATAATAACGAATTTTAAGATTTTAGGTCCTGCCGAAAAAAAAGGCTACGCCAGAGTTATGCTTGTTATAGTGCGCAAAAGTATCATAGAAGAACGGTTAAAATTATTCCGTGAAGCCGGTCTGGAAGTGAATTTTATAGGGTTAAGTTCTGAAATGATACTTGAATTATACCGGCAGGTTTTAAAATTCGGCAAAAACCCTCCTAAAGACGCAGTAATCGGACTCATTGAAATGGATTCCAATTTTACTGATTTTTTGTTTTTTCGCGATAATAATTTGATTTTTACCAGGAGCATTTTTATCGGTCTGGAAAATGTTTTGGCTGAACCCCAGACATGGAAAGATAAATTCATAGAACAAATAAAAGGTTCTTTAGAAATTTATAAACAGCAGGGATTGTTTAAAGACGTAAACAAACTTGTTATAAGCGAAGCTCTCGAAAAAGTTACCGGATTTTCTATTTTATTGGAAGAATCCCTGAATTTACCGGTAGAGGTTGTTAAATTCGTAGAGAGTGTTCCTGCTACGGAAGAATTTTTATCGGCGGCATCTTTCCATGCCAAAAATGTTTCCTTGTTGCCTTGTTTGGGAGCGTTGTTTGCCAGCGAAGAGCAGGAACTTAATTTCCTGCCCAAGCAGATACAAATGAGGAAAAAATTCGAGGAACGTTCTAATCAAATAACTACTTCGGGCGTTTTGCTGTTATCCATTTTGATGATTATTTCAGGAATATTTGCCGAAAGAATATATAATAGAAATCGTACGCTGAATTTATTGAAACAGGAAATAAATAAGACTACTAAAGAGGCGGACAGGGTAGAGAAAATGAAGCTGAGAATAGACATGATAAGAAAGTACTCGGACAAAAAGTATTCTCCGCTTAATAGTCTTTTGGAATTATACAGGGTTTTTCCCGAAGAGATGTATTTGACGTCGTTTGGTTACGAAAATGGGAAGCAAATTATATTAAGCGGTACCTCCGGCGCTATGTCCGGCATTTTTCAATTTGTTAACGTATTGGAAAATTCGGCTTATTTTGAAAAAGCAAAAACCAATTATGTTACCAAGAAGAAGAGAGAAGGACAGGAAATAGTGGATTTTGAACTGATTTGTGATATATCGAGGTAATTTTAAAATGGAACTTTTTTCCAGATTATCGAAGAGAGAAAAAATATTTTTATACGCGGTAACTGTTTTTGTCGGAGCGGCTCTTTTGGATAAGGCGGTAATAATGCCTATTGGACAAAAATTTAATCAGTTAAAGGAGGATATTTTAATTGATGAAAAAATACTTGCCAAAAATGTTCGAATCCTAGAGCAGGAAGAAATAGTGTTGAGGGAACACAAGCAATTCGAGGATTTTTCCAAGCCTGTTGGTTCAGATGAAGAAGAGATGGCCAAATTTTTAAATAACATAGAAAAATTTGCCCGTGATTCTTCGGTGTATCTGGTAGACATTAAGCCGCGGCCGATAGTACAAATCGAGTTTTATAAGAAATATATTATGGAGATAGATTCGGAAGCGGAAATGAAGGGATTAATAAATTTTTTATACAAAATCGAAAACTCGGAAGGACTTATCAAAATAGAAAAAGCACAGTTTAATCTCAAAAAAACAGGTTCTCCCGTTATTAAAGGTATTATGGTAATTAGTAAAATGTTAATCCCTTGAAATGTAATGAGGGTTGTGTTTTTT
>JBDRBQ010000030.1:0-37028 GCA_043822625.1 Candidatus Omnitrophota bacterium
CCTAAGATTGAAGATTTCCCTGTTCCATTTAGTCCAGCAATTGCTGTTAATGTATCACCAAAACATAATTCTATATCATGAAGGTGTCTGAATTTCTCAATAAATAATTTTTTTACTTTCATTTAAAAACCCTTCTTATCCACTTTTCTCTATTAAATCTTCAAGCTTAAGGTTAAGAGCTTCTGCCAACTTAACAACTGTCTCTATTTTAGGATTTTTTATGCCCCCATTCTCTAGCTTTATCATGGTGTGATAGGAAATATCCGCTTTTCGGGCTAAGCCTTCTTGGGTTAGACCTTTTTCTTTACGTAGTTTGGCTAAATTTTTTAGATACATTATTCTCCTTGACTTATATTGCGATACATAGTATTTTAATACATGGTATATTTGATTTATTACTTTAGTATTTTACTGCGAAAAGGGACTAAACTCAAGCAGTATAGATTCCCGTGTCAAGCCAAAATAGAAATGTCCTATAGTTACCAATTTAGAAATGTCCTATTTTGTTCTTGTTAATGAACTAGTAGCAGTTCTTTTTCTTTTTTGCTTCTTTTTTCTTTTTGTTGATAAGTATAACTCTGTGGATAACTTACCAGTTTCTTACATCTCCAGGGATGATCCTTGGATGGCGTAAACACTCTTTTTGTCTTAAATTTGCGCTTCTTTTCAGGCTCTGCTTTTTTCGGGGGAACGGCTATCTCCTTGAACTTAAGCTTGATGTCTTTAAGACGTATTATCACCAAGCCATTAATACAGTCTTCAACCATCACCTTCTTAGTCCTCACATTGTCAAGCACCTGATAGAGTTTTTTGTTATGCGCCACGGTAAAGTCGTTCCTGAGAGCTCTTTTTGTCTTCTTACAGAGTATCCTGTCAAGATCCATGCCTTTGGGTACAGGCCTGTGGAGATTGTCCGCTTTAGCCGGCTTCTTAGCGAACCTTTTGGCGTAAACAGGCAGATACTTCTCTAAAAAGATGTTTGCCTGATCTATGGTGCATATATCCGCGAGCCTCATCTCTTTTATAAGCCGGTCCTGGAAGGTCCTGAAAATCCGTTCTACCCTTCCTTTGGCCTGTGGAGAATTGGCATGGATTACTTCTACATCCAGTTCTTTGAGCGCTCTCTCAAACTGGCTCAACGGTGTCACATTATTAAGCTCATCTTCTATCGTAGGCTTCCCGGTTGACTTATATGTCGTATGTTTGTCCAGGTAGACGCTTAATGGAATGCCGCGCTCCTTGATATAACGCTTAAAGCTATCCATGGCTGGGATGGTACCTTCCTATTCATAAAATCTGCCAAAGGGTTTGCCGGTAGCGTCGTCTGTGTAGCCCATAAGGACGCAATAAGGGCCTCTATCTTCAAACCAGTGATGTTCAGAGCCGTCCATTTGAATCATCTGGCCATAATGGGTCTTTCGTTCGCGCCATTGGCGATGAGGTCTCTTCTTGCGCTTCCTATACGGAATATCCGCCTCTATAAGCCAGAGACGAAGTGTCTCATCGTTTATTCTTATTTTATCTCTTTCAAAGAGCTTCTCACTTGCTAATGTGGGACCAAAGTCTGAGTACTTGTCTTTAAAGAGCGCTAAAACCTTATTTTTTATCCTATCAGGCATGGCTCTGTTTGAGGGGGTTGCTCTTAACCGATGGATTATGCCTTTGTCACCCTCCTGCCGGATCCTTCTTAACTTCCTTCGCATCTGACGCTCACTTAAAGATATCACCTCAGCTGCCTCTTTTTGTGTAATAACTTTATCGATCGCCTTCCGAATCACATGTAAAGCTTTTAACTCCTCCTGTGTAGCCATGATAATGTCCTTTCGCGCCATAATCTCCTCCTTGAAATAGGGTGATTATAGCATCTTTTGAATAGGACATTTCTAAATTGGTAGAATAGGACATTATCATATTGGGATGACATGAAAAAAATTAAGATAAAATTAAGATAAATTAAGATGTTTTATTCTGTAAATTGCTATATTTTTTTTCTTATCATTAATCGTGTAAAGAATGCGGTATTTTCCGGCTCTTATACGCCAGCCGGAGATACCTATAAGTTTTTCGGCTCCCATAGGACGGGGATTTGTGCTAAGAGTAGTAATTTTCGCTAAAATTACTTTAAGAAGATTTTTAGGAATAGGCCTTATATCTTTTTCAATCCGGTTATCGTAGATTATTTTGTACATCCGCTATTTTCCTATTTTAAAAGTCGTTTTAGGAGTTCGTTGTGGGAAATAAAACCCGAATTGGTTTCGATAGCGTGCTTTAAATCCAGAGAATCTTCTAATTTTTCGATCAATTTAAGAAGTTTATTATATTCAGGCAGTTTTAAGACAACAGCTTTGGGATGGCCTTTTTTATCTACTAAAAACTCTCTGTTTTGTGGAATCAAATTCATATCTATTTCCTCCTTTTTTTCAGAGCAAGCATAGCATAGAAGCTATAGGAAGTCAAGAACCCGACCTCATCCGACCTCATCCAAAAATAGATTCGAGAGTCAAAGAGTCATCGTTCGTTTCGATGAGCAAACAGTACCGGAGGCCGTTGCTGTTATAGAAAACGGCATCCGGTAAACAGGGACTATAAAGAAATCGTGTAATCTTATGTTTGCTGGATTCTGATTTTCTGGTTGCTAATTTTTATAAGTGACTATCTGTTTCTTTGTTCAGCTTCGACGCGAAGCGTCTTAGGTGTCTTACGCGTTGGCAGTAATCGGGAAAAATGAGTTCGCCGAAAACAGCTTTGTGGTGCCAGCGATGCGCAGGAGCCCTGTCGGTTTAAGGCCGAAATCGTAAGCGGGAAAATCGTATATCTACGGGTTTGCTAAAAGTATTTTTATGTTTAAGTTTGTTCGGCAAATTCGCTGAGGATACCGGCGGCTTTTCTAATCGAATCGGCGACGGCTGTTTTTTCATGGTCTCCGAACGGAGTGTAGAAAGATTTTTCGCCTATAACGTCGGTAGCGTAAAAAAGAGCGGCGGATTTTCGTTTTATGGCAGTGGCGGCAGAAAAAAGGGCGGAACATTCCATGTCAACCGCTTCTATGTTGTTGTGCAGAAATAAATCCCTGAACTCAGTTTCGAGTTTCAATGAGCCGGTGGTAACGCAGGTTACTCTTTTTATGATGTGAGGGGTTCCCGCTAAAAATAAATTTTCAATCAGTTTTTTATCGGCGTTAAATAAAGGCGATTCAAGATTTTTGCATGATAACATTCGCGAGAAACTTTCCATATTATAAGCCTTGTCGGCGAGGAGGAGAGAGCCGGTTTTTAAACTACCTTCTTCTTTTATAAGAGCGCAGGAGCCTAAAAGAATGATGTTTTGACAAGCAGTGTTTTTTAAATACAGCGCCGCGTCTCCGGTGAAGGCAGGGCCTATGCCTACGCGTATTAAGGTGAGATTACGCGTGCTTTGAGAGGGGTATAAGGCGCCTTTGGCAAGTGAATTGATCCCGAAATATTTTAAAACGTTTTTGCTCAGGATAGGCATCAGAATACAGGTTTTTTTTATCTCGGTTTCTTTCAGACCGAAGAGTATTTTGAATTCGTTCATAAATAGGGCTCCTTTATTTGAACCCCGAACTATTTTGGTAAATAATTTTTTTTAATATTGGTCATGCTTTTAAAAATATTCTTTTTTACGTTGGGAGATTTTTCTTTTAAATTTTCTATGAAACTTCTTACCAATGGCCGGTTTGTAACTTTAGAATGAGGGCATTTAAAAGGCATTTTGGGAATATTTTTGAATTCGGCGTATTCTTCGATTTGTTTTTTCTCAAGATAACAGAACGGCCGTATAATGTGAAAATTGCCTTTGCGCATCTTTAATTTCGGCGGCATGGCGCTTATTTCACCCAAGAAGAAAATATTCAGCAGATAGGTTTCTATTATATCGTCTAAATGATGGCCAAAAGCTACTTTGTTACATTTCAGCTTACCTGCCAGTTTGAATATAATTTCGCGCCTTTTCCATGAGCACCAGAAACATTCGCTTCGTTCGATGTCTTTCCTGCCTTTGGATAAATCCAAATCAATGAAGTGATATTCAATATTTTTTGATTTTAGATAATTTTCTATAACATCGGCATTTTGTTCGTTGGCTGAAACGTGGACAGCGATAAGTGAAAATTTTACCGGAGCGTGTTTTTGTTTCACGAGCAAGGCTTCCAGAAGTGCCAGACTGTCGGCGCCGGATACGCCTACGAGTATTTTGTCGCGGTCGGCGATCATTTTATAATCGCTTATAGCGCGTCCGCAGGAGACATTTATAAGACGTTCTATTGTACTTTGTTTCATGCCCTTATTATAATATTAAGCCGGCAAAACATCAACTATTATGGTGTTCGATAACGTAAAATAGTTTGTTGCTTTTTTATTTTTTGTGTAGCGGCAGAGTCCCGAAGCATCAGGATAAACTCCAACTTTGCATATAGCAAAGCTACGCTTTGCAGCTACTTTTGTTTTAAGCGTATTTGAAAGGCAATAGAGTTTATTATGTTATCCCGAAAAGTCTTTAGGTTGACAAGGGAACGATTTCGAATATATAATGGAAAACATACGGGTAACCTATTAATATAATTAATAAAATTTTTACGTAGAGGGAATGCATGAAAAAGACTATTATTCTGGCTTCTAAGTCCAAAAGGCGGGCAGAGATTTTATCGGCGTGCCGCATAAGACATAAAATTGTCGTTACCGGCGCTGATGAACACATGTGTTCTAAGATGCCTATTTCGGATTTGGTTATGTTGAATGCCCAGAGAAAGGCGCTTGTGGCGGCACAAAGACTGAATAAAGGGATTGTTTTAGGCGTTGATACGCTGGTTTTTTTGGATAAGAAACCCGTTGGTAAGCCGGATAATGAGACAGCGGCGAGGAAATTATTAAAGGCGTTGAGCGGGAAAACCGTTGTTGTTTATACCGGACTTTGTATTCTGGATAAAGATAAAAAAAAGCGCGTTAAGGATTTTGATAAGACTGAGCTGAAAGTTAAGAAGATATCTGAGCACGACATTGAAGGATATTTTAAGGTGTTAGAGCCTTATGATAAGGCCGGTGGTTTTTCTATTGAGGGTCCGGGAGCGATATTGTTCGATAATTTAAAGGGTTCTTATTTTAATGTTTTGGGTCTGCCGATGGGGAAATTGCAGGAAATGTTAAAAAAAATCGGACACAATATTCTGGAGTTTATGCAATAGTCCTGCCTGCAGAAGGCAGATGTCGTTCCGTTTATATAAAAAATAATAAAGCAAGGAATAAATATCATGAGATATAAGAAAATTCCAAAAGCAAATTTGAATGTTTCGGTAATTAGTTTAGGAACATGGGTCTTTGGCGGTGGTGAGTGGGGGCCTGCTGATGAGAAGGAGTGTGTTGAGTCGGTAAATGCGGCTCTTGAATGCGGTATTAATTTAATAGATACTGCTCCGGTTTACGGCGGGGGTTTGTCCGAGCAAATTGTAGGCAAGGCTATTAAAGGCGAAAGAGATAAGGTGATTATCGCCACTAAATGCGGTCTCATCGGCAGGGGGAAAAATATGCGAATTGATTTAACACCGCGGTCCATAAGAGAAGAAATAGAAGGATCTTTAAAAAGGCTCGGCATGGATTATGTGGATATTTATCAATGCCACTGGCCGGATGAAAATACTCCGGTAGAAGAAACTATGGCTGAAATGCTCCGCCTAAAAAAAGAAGGTAAAATTAAACATATAGGCGTTTCCAATTTTGATTTACCTTTGCTGGAAAAGGCTATTGCTGTGGCTGAAATCGCGGTTGTTCAAAATCATTATTCGCTTTTGGAGCGTTCCATCGAAAAAGATTTTCTCCCTTTTTGTGAAAAGAATGAAATCGGCGTTTTGAGTTACGGTTCTTTGGGCGGGGGAATATTGACAGGGAAATATGCTAAGCAGCCCTCGATTGGAAAAGGCGATGCCCGCAGTTTTTTTTATAAATTTTACAAAGGAGAGGAATTCGCGAAATCACTTAAAGTTATAAATGTATTAAAAGAAATTTCCTCCAAGAACGGAAAGCCGTTAAATCAAATTGCCCTTAACTGGATAAATCAGAAAAAAGGAGTTGTTTGCGCGATAGCCGGCGGCAGAAACAGGGATCAGGCGCGTATGAACGCGTTAAGCGCCGACTGGCTGTTGGATGAAGAAGATCTAAAGAAGCTTGACGCGGCTAAAATTTAAGATGAATGATATTTCTGAAATAAAAAAATATGTAGAGGAAAATTTTCGTGATTTCGGCGTAAATAAAAAGCAGGAAACAGAACGCCTTTTATATGAAATAGCAAAGCGTGAAAAAATCGATTTCAAAAAAGTCGCGGGAGATTTGTCCGAAGAAGCGGTGGATTTTTGGCAGATTAAGAAATATCTGCTCGAAAGACGCTTTCCAGCCGCAGTGAAAAGCGCGCCGAACGCGAATTATTATTTACCGGCTCTCGATATCAAAAAAGATTGTGAAGTGAAAATAACCGGCGGAGAAATAAATCCGAAACGGGTTTATATTGAAGAGGCGGTATCTCAGAGTTATCTTGCTAAAAAAATAAAGGCGAAATTCCAAGACGCGGAATTTATTAATATCCCTTCGTTAAAACAGCACATAAAAAGTAAAAAATTTGATTTAAAAGATTATAATGAGCGGCGGGATAATTTTTTCATTGTTAAGGAAAAATACGATTTTTTTAAAAAATGTCCCTGTACCAAAGGCGCTTTATCCTGCGGTTATCATATATTTAATTTAGGCTCAGGCTGTATTTTTGAATGTACTTATTGTTATTTGCAGGATTACATCAATGCTCCCGGTATAATACTTCCGGCAAATATAGAAGATTTTTTCGCGTCGTTTGATAAATATAATTGCAAGATGAGGCTGGGGACGGGGGAGTTCGCGGATTCTCTGGCGTTGGATGATATAACCGGTTTTTCTCCTTTATTGGTTGAATTTTTCAGCCGGCATCCGCAGTGTGTTTTTGAGCTAAAAACCAAGAGTAATAATGTAGATACGCTTTTGGGGGCTGACGCGGTTAAAAATGTGGTTGTCGCGTGGTCGCTTAATCCTGAAAAAATAATCGGCGAAAATGAGTTCTATTCCGCGAATTTAACCGGGCGTCTTGAGGCGGCGCGTAAATGCGTGGACAAAGGCTTTGATGTGGCTTTTCATTTCGACCCTATTGTTTATTATGAAGGATGGGAGAGAGATTATGAAGATGTGGTTAATCTTCTTTTTGATAAGATTGAAGCACGGCGGGTGCGCTGGATCAGCCTTGGGACGTTTCGCTTTTACCGCGGACTTAAAAAGGTAATCGAGAACAGATTTCCGGCAAGCAATATTCTGGATGGCGAGCTTTTTCCTGGATATGACGGGAAGATGCGTTATGCCGAAAATGTTCGTCTGGATATTTATAAAAAAATGCTTGGCTGGATAAGAAAGCGAGCTAAAGACGTTTTTGTGTATTTATGTATGGAAAATAAGGATATTTGCGGAGAATGCGGGTCGGCGAAGATAAAGACGGATATTTGGCAGTAATGGGGAGTTAAGAAAGCGTTTGCTTTGAATCGTTTTAATACTTGTATTTAAGTTATATTTGTGATATGCTTTATGTTATAATGCTTTTGAAAACGCTTGCAGAGGGAATTGTCTGAATCAGGTATTACCAAAATACCGGTAATCACTTAATTGGACCTACTTAAAGTAGAATCATAGTTTGTTCCGTGAAAATTAAAATAATCGTTTCGTATATATTTATTATGATAGTTTTTTCTCTTTCCGGCTGTCTTACCACCGAGTATAACTTAGCTACCGAAAGACAGGAAACCTATATTTATTCTACTGACAGAGAAGTATCTATCGGTAATTCTATAAGTCATAAAATAGAAGCGAAGTATCCGTTGGCTGATGATAAGGATATGCAGAGCCGTATAAGCGAAATTGGTAAGAAATTGGCCGATGTCAGCGACCGGCAGGATATTATTTATTATTTTAAAGTTATAAAAGAAGAGCAGGCTAATGCTATCGCGCTACCCGGAGGGTTCATTTATATAAGCGACAGCCTTGTAAATGAAGCTGATTCCGATGATGAAATCGCGGCGGTTTTAGCTCATGAAATAGGACATATAACCGCCAGGCATTCGGTAAAACAAATGCAGGGTAGCTATTTGTATAATTTTTTAAGAATTTTAACCGCTCGTTTAAATAAAGATGACCCTTATTTAAATCGGGGAGTAGATTACGCTTTTGGTAGTCTAATAATCCAGTATAGTCAACAGGACGAATTGGAAGCAGATAGATTGTCGGTTAAATATATGAAAAACGCGGGTTTTGATCCCGATGCTTTGATTCTAATGCTGGATAAAATAGATGAAATCGATCGGCAAAGAGCATTAAGAAGATTTACTTATTTTAGGACACATCCTCCGGTAGCAACCCGTAAGGGTGTTATAAGACAGAGTATTACCGGCTGTATAGATTTTGAGGGTTATATAAATAGACCGGAAACGGTGCTTTATTAAACCTAAATAAACATCCTTTAGCCGGCAGGGGCATATATTTTATAATATAATGCTTGCCACCACCTCCCCCCGGTGTTGGTGCAACTGCCGGTTGAAGGGTGTTTTTTTATCCACCCTCACAAAATACCAAGGGCTTACCTTATATGTATTGAAAAAAAAAGGGGGTTTTGTTAAAATAAATACAATGATTTTAAAGTTTTTATTAAGCATGAATTTATATAATTGGACTTAACCCGTTTTATTTAGTGACATGAGAAAAATAAAAAAATTTTGCGTTTCTTTAATTTGTATTATCTTTATATTTGTAATTAGTTCGTGTCTTTTTTTTTATGATAGGTATTTTTTAATAAAACCTCTGCCTTCCGGTATTCCGTTGGAGATAAGAGTGGATAATTACGGTGATGGTCATTTCGGTTCCCGGCGCAGCGGCGGACGCAGACATAGGGGAATAGATTTATCCGCACCTTTAAATACGCCGGTTTTATGTGCTAAATTGGGTATAGTAGAAAAGACCGCTTATGATAAAGTCTCGGGCAATTACGTGGTTATTCAGCATCTGCATAACTTGAAATCTTATTATTTGCATTTATCCGAAATAAAAGTTAAAAAAGGCCAATTAGTGAAGCAGGCTCAGGTAATAGGTACTGTCGGCAATACCGGCAACGCGAATCAAAAGGGAATGAAAACTCATCTGCATTTCGAAATCAGAGAAGACGGAAAAGCGCAGGATATTATGAAGAAATGGGAAATTAATTAATAGTGAATAGCCGTTAGGGAATAGTGAAACTTATGGGGGGCAGAATATCCTTATTTTGTTGCGGTAAAAATAGGAAAAGGAGTTTAACTTGAAAAATTTGATTGCTTTGCTGACGGTAAGCAGTTTATTTTTAAGCGGCTGTACTTACGATTCTTTTATTAATAAAAGGGATGACGGGGCTTTTGCCGATGTTCCGAATTTCAGTCAGGTAAACGATGGAATTTTCAGAGGAGGACGTCCTTCGACGCCGGGAGTAAAGAAATTGAAAGAAAGAGGAATAAAAACTATTTTAAGTCTGCGGCAGGATGATAATCTTAATTATGTCGAAAAACATATTTCACAGCAGTATGGTGTGAATTTTCTTAATTTTTCTTTACCTGATAATAAAGTGCCTTCGGATGAACAGATTGCGGAATTTTTACGAATTGTTACAAATGAAAAGAGCTATCCCATTTATGTTCATTGTGATTTGGGAACTTCCCAAACAAATATGCTTATTGCCGCCTACCGTGTGATGGTGGAAAACTGGGAAGTCGAGAAGGCTTATGAAGAAGCCCGTAAATTTTATTTTTCTTCGCCTTTACCTGCTTCTGAATTAAAGAAGTTTGTTTATGGATTAAAAAGAGAGGAAATAGCGGTATTGAATTGACCGTTTAGTTGAAACAGAGCCTACTCTTTTTCACTAACCTGTTTTTTTATGCTTTCGGCTATTTTTTGTCCGATATTTTTAATTCGCGCTAATTCCGGAACGGAGGCCTTTTTGATATCCGCGATTTTTTTTAATCCTTTGGAATATAATGTCCGCGCGCGTATTCTGCCGATACCTTTTAAACCGACTAAATCAAGTAATTCTTCTTTTATGCCGTATTTAAGGCGTATTTTTAGTTTATCCAAAGAGTACACAGCGTCCATAATATTAAAGAGCCGCGCCGTTTGATGTGCCGCGTAAAGAAGCCAATCCGAAATTTCAGTGTATCTTCTCAAATCTCCCGGACCGACACCAAATTGTTTGCAGAGTTTTTCCTCGGATTCTTCACTGCACCAGTTTTCTAAAAATTTAGTTGTTTTTATAACATTAAGATATTCCATGTGAGAAGAGCTTGTATAACGGCTTTCGCCGGGCAGGAGAAAGTCTTCTTTATGAATTATATTGAAATTTTCCATATCGAGATAATCCGATTTAGCGGTTTTGAGTATGGCCATATTCGGTGTCGAGCAGATTAAATGAAGCAGTCCTGTTATGGTAAGGTGTTTTTTGTATTTCGCGTTAACGAGACCGTTTCTTAAAATCACGCCGGTAACAGGGTCTATATAAAGGCGGCAGATAAGATTACCGAAAGCGGAGGCTTTTAGAATGCCTTTGGACTCTTCAATCATGCCTTCTTCGTTCAGAAAATCTATTATGCGTTCTACTATAAATTCCAAATCTTCGGCGTCTTGCTGGACGGCAAAGAAAGTGTTTGACAAAAATTCAAGTATGCTATTTTTATCTTTGACATAATCCGAAGCTATAGCCGCTAAAAGATGCATTCTTAAAACGCTTTCGGAACCGAGTTTTGAAATTATGGGTTCAGGTTCCGAATTTATAAATTCTTCGAATAAGGATTCTACTTCATCCCTGCTTTTCGCCATCAAAATAGATTCTCCGTGGTTATCGTATTTCGGGCGTCCGGCGCGACCGCACATTTGCTTGTATTCAAAAACCGCGATATGATGCGATCCGAGACCGGCTTCGTATCTTTTATGATCTCTTATGATAACGCGTCTGGCGGGCAAATTCACGCCCGCCGCCAGCGTTGGTGTAGCGCAAATTACCTTTATTATGTTTTGTTTAAAGGCGTCTTCAATTAATTTTCTTTGAGAATAGCGCAGGCCGGCATGATGGAAGGAAGCCCCGTTTTTTATGGTTTCGGACAACTTAAGGTCTAAGTCGGTTTTTTCCGCCATGGAACTTCTTATGCCTTCGGAAAGAACGGTTAATTTATCTTTTGTTTCCTGATTTAAGTGTAGTTTTAAAACATTTCCGATTTCTCGGGCAGTAGATTGTGTGGAACGGCGTGTGTTTACGAAAACCAGCACCTGACCGTTTTGCTGTACGGTTTCCGAGGCAAGCCATTCCAGTTCTTTAGATGCTGAGGGGATATGAACACTTTGTTTTTCGCCTCCGCTGAAATATAAAGCGGAATTATAATAAACACCTTCTTTTAGTGAAACGGGACGCCAGTCGTCTAAAATGCATTCCGCGTCGAGCCATTTCGCGATTTGTTTCGCGTTTTTGATAGTAGCGCTTAATCCCAGAATTTTAAGATTAGGATTTACCTGCCGAAGGCGGGTTATTAAAATTTCCAGCGTTGGCCCGCGATGGGTGTCGTCTATAAAATGAATTTCGTCAAAAACCGCCATGCTTATTTCCTGAGAAAGCCAGCGCGCGCGGAAACGTAGAAGAGAATCCACTTTTTCGGCGGTGGCTACTATAATATCGTAATTTGCTAAGTAAGAAGAAGGCACATCATAGTCTCCGGTGGCGGAAGTGGTTTTAATACCGAGAGATTCATATTTATCTTTAAAATCTTCGGCTTTTTCGGAAGCAAGAGCTTTTAGAGGCACGACGTATATACATTTTCCGCCTTCTTTAAGAATAGTTTTGAGCATGCACAATTCCGCCAGAAGGGTTTTTCCCGAAGCGGTAGGCATAGAAAGAATAAAATTTTTTTTATCTAATAAACCTCGGCTGACAGCTTCTTTTTGCGGAGGATAAAAATCAACGTAGCCGTGCCGGTTTAAAATTTTAGTCACTTCTTCGGGAAAGTTATATTTTTTGCAAATATTTTCAATTTTCATGTTTTGTTTTCCTGTTTATTTTATGAAGATGTTAGGGATTCTTAGGCGGGTTTTTATTCAAATAAGGCATCCTAAGCATAGTCGAAGGATTAAGCCGTGGGGGAGTCGAAGGGTTTATTGGCCCATATTTTTTTTAAATTTATCCAATAATTTTTTTATGTCCGAGGCGGCGGATTTCGATGCCATGGTAGCCATATAAAGGAGAATGGACAGTTGCCAGCAGTCTTCAGGGCCGACTATTAGCCCTGTGGTTAAATCTTCTTTTTCCTGTAAAGACCGTTTGTGTTCTTTTATGGCTTTTGATAAACCCCCTTCGTAAATATCGATGGCAGAAGTAACGTTATGATATTTTAAAGAAGGGAAGCTAATGCCTCTCATTAAAAGAAGGGTTCTTATCGAATCGTCGTTTGTTTTCAGCTCTTTTTTAAAATCGAATCCTTCAAATTGAGGAAAATTGTCCGGCAATACCAACATGGGTTTTTCGACTATAACTTCTCCTTTGCGGACGACGGTATCCCCGGGATTTACTGCGGATTCTGCCAAAAATATATATGACAACGCCGTTGGTTCGAATGTCAGAAGATTGGTCATTCTGGCTTTTATTATTTCGGTTTTGTTAAGCGCTTTTTCCCATCTTTCTTCTAAACTCACTTGATCCCTCCTGATATTGGTATAAAAAATTTTATACATTCGCGGTCACAAAATTGCTATTTCTACGACAATTATAAGGTATTATATTATTTATGTCAAATTTTAGTTTCGGAAAAATTATTTAAAGAATACATGCCTACCGGTAGGCGGGCGGGGTTATTATCCGAGCTTATCAATTAGAACGTTATTAATCCCCATGCGCTTTGCCCTATGCTCTTTGCGTGCAGTGCGCACGAGCGAAGATATTGTCTTGCAAATATTTTTAGCCTATTGCATAATAGGAGAACTATGAAAGATTTATTGAGAGTAGACATGAAAACAAATCATTTAGTAGAGGGTTCTATAGCCCGAAGCATTTTTTTGATGGCTTTTCCTCTTTTAATCAGGGCGATGCTGCAATCTTTTCAGGCGGTAATAGATATGTTCTGGGTCGGTAAATTGGGTTCAGTCAGTATAGCGGCCGTAGCTATGGGGGGAACCGTTATTATGGCTATGGTTCCCATTTTATTCGGAATTTCCACCGGCACCCTTGTCTTAATATCAAGAAGTATCGGTTCCCGTAACTATGCCAAAGCAAACGACGTAGCCGCGCAGTCTCTGGTTACGGCTTTTATTGCTTCGGTTATTTTCGTTATTATAGGGATTTCTTTTTCAAAGACGATATTACAGCTTTTGCAGGCGCAAGGAGAAGTTTTGGCGCTGGGAGATGTTTATTTGAGAATATTACTGTTTGGCGGGGTTACCATGACGGTGCTTTTTATAGGCGGGGCTATTTTGCAGGGGGCAGGGGATGCCATTACTCCCATGGTTATCATGGTAATAGTTACTTTTTTGAATATTATACTTGATCCTGTTTTGATTTTCGGTCTTTTAGGATTACCTAAAATGGGAGTCAGTGGAGCGGCATGGGCGACTGTTATTGCTCAGGCTATAGGTTCGGTATTCATGCTTTTTGTGATAATGCAAGGGAAGTCTCATGTGCACGTGCCTTTTGAAAAAATCAGGATAGATTTGAAAATTATCTGGCATATACTAAAAATCGGTGTGCCCAGTTCGATTCAAATGTTTTTCAGGAATTTAATGAATATGGTTTTGTTGAGCATAGTAGCAGGTTTCGGCACTTATGCCATCGCGGCTTACGGGATCGGCATGAGGCTGAGGATGTTTATACTTATGCCTTCTTTCGCGATAGGACAGGCCACGGCGGCGATTGTCGGACAGAATCTGGGGGCAAATAAGGAGCGCCGCGCCGTAACCTGCGCGCACGTGGCGAGTATGGTTAACGTAATTATGATGATTTTTTTCGGTGCGGTCTTTTTTATTTTTCCGGAAAAAATAATGTCCTTGTTTAATAAGAATCCTATGGTAATAGAAGAGGGTAATCGTTTATTGAAAATCACAGCGCCTTTTTTTCCTTTCGTTGCTTTGGGTGTGGTTTTCGGCAGGGTACTTCAAGGAGCTGGAGAAACAATCGCTCCTATGGTTATAACCATAGCGACTTTGTGGGGCATGCAGATCCCCTTGGCTATTATACTGGCAAAGTATCTTGCCTGGGGCGCTACGGGTATATGGTGGGCTATAGCGGTTAGTTCCGTAGTCAATGGCTTGATTACCCTAATGTGGTTTAACGCGGGTCATTGGAAAAAGAAAAAAATGCCCGGGATGCAAAATAATAAATAGATGGTAGTAGCGGGCCTCGCGCCCGCCCGTTATTAATTATTAAATATAAAGATAATGGAAAATTATGAAAGATTATATATTTATTAAAGGTGCCAGAGAACATAATTTAAAAAACATAGATGTTAAAATTCCCCGGAATTCACTGACAGTCATTACCGGACTTTCAGGTTCGGGCAAATCGTCTTTGGCTTTCGATACTTTATACGCGGAGGGCCAACGGCGCTATGTGGAAAGTTTATCCGCTTACGCGCGCCAATTTTTAGAACAACTTTCCAAACCGGACGTTGATTACATAGAAGGTCTTTCCCCTGCCATTTCCATCGAACAGCGAAGCGCGGGCGGCAATCCTCGTTCCACCGTCGGCACTACGACCGAAATTTACGATTATCTGCGCCTTTTGTTTGCCAAAATAGGAGTTCCATATTGTTATAAATGCGGGCGGCTTATAACCCGTCAAACTTCCACCGAAATTATCGAAAACATTCTCGCGATGGGGGAAGGTAAAAAAGTTTTGATTCTCGCGCCGGTTGTAAGCGGCAGAAAAGGCGAATACCGTCAATTATTTAAAGATTTGCTGAAAGCCGGTTTCGTCCGGGTTCGAGTAGACGGCCAAATACATGACTTAAACGAAAAAGAAATAAAGCTGGATAAGTTTAAAATTCATAATGTGGAAATAGTGGTTGACAGGCTGGTGATTTCCAAAGACGATAAACAGCGCTTAGCCGATTCGGTAGAGACTGCTTTGAAAGCAGGCAAAGAAATTATAAATGTGTGTTTGTCCGACGAGAATAAAGATATGGTTTTTAGCCAGCAGTTCGCGTGTCCTTATTGCGGTGTTAGTTTCGCGGAAATTACGCCGAGAATGTTTTCTTTTAACAGCCCTTACGGCGCGTGCAACGCCTGCCACGGGCTTGGGAATAAACTTGAGATAGACGAAGATTTGGTGATTCCCGATAGGAAAAAATCTATTAAGGACGGCGCTATCGTGTGCTGGAGAAGGGGCGGCAGGGGTTATATTCTTTATTATCGCGCTTTGTTGAAAGAATTTTCCAAAAACAGAAGTTTCAGCATGGACGTGCCTTTTAAAAAATTATCCGCCAAAATACAAAAAGAGATTCTTTACGGCAGTGACGTGGAAGTGTGGGGAAAGCCTTTTGAAGGGGTCGTTCCTCATCTGGAAAGGAAATTCAATGAGACCGACTCCGAATATCTAAAAAATGAGATTTCAAAATATATGAGTGTTTTACCCTGTCCGGCGTGTAACCGAACGCGTTTGAAAGAAGAGGCGCTGGCAATTAAAATCAACGGCAAACATATCGCCGAAATTTCTTCTTTTTCCGTGAAAAAAACGCTTGAATTTTTCGACAATTTAAACTTAACCGAAAAAGAAAAACATATAGCCCACCTTATGTTGAAAGAAATAAAATTGCGGCTGGGATTCATGTCTAACGTAGGGCTGGATTATCTTTCTCTCGACAGGCAATCGGCAACTCTCTCTGGAGGAGAGGCGCAAAGAATTCGTCTGGCGACGCAAATAGGTTCGGGATTGACCGGGGTTTTATACATACTGGATGAGCCGAGTATAGGTCTTCATCAAAGGGACAACAGGAAATTGCTGGCCACCTTAAAATCTCTGCGTGATTTAGGCAATACACTGGTGGTGGTTGAGCACGATGAAGAAACGATGTTAAATGCCGATTTTATTATTGATTTGGGTCCCGGCGCCGGACGGCACGGAGGCGAGGTTGTAGCCTGCGGCAAACTTTCCGAAATAAAAAAAGAAAAGAACTCTTTGACTGCCCAATACCTTAAAGGCAAATTAAAAATAGCTTCTCCCAAGTCAAGAAGGCCGTATGAAAAAGTAAAATATTTAACCGTAAGAAAAGCGGCTGAACATAATCTAAAAAAAATAGACGTTTCTATTCCACTTGGTTTATTTGTTTGCATAACAGGTGTATCCGGTTCAGGGAAAAGCACTTTTGTTTACGATATACTTTATAAGGCGCTTGCCCAAAAGCTCTATAAGTCGAATGAAAAACCGGGTGATTTCGGCGGGTTGGAAGGCGTAGAAAATATTGATAAGGTAATTGTAATCGATCAGTCTCCCATCGGCAGGACGCCGCGTTCAAATCCGGCTACTTACACGGCTGTGTTTTCCTATATCAGGGATCTTTTTAGTCAATTGCCAGAATCCAAGGCCAGAGGATACAAACCGGGGAGATTTAGTTTTAATGTTAGCGGAGGGCGTTGCGAAAATTGTAGTGGAGAAGGCATGATAAAAGTGGAAATGCATTTTTTGCCCGATGTTTATGTAGTGTGTGAAAAATGTAAAGGCAGGCGTTTTAACGAACAAACGCTTGATATAAAATTTAAAGGATATTCCATCTCGGACGTACTTGATATGAAAATAGAGGACGGTTTGAAACTATTCGGGAATTTTCCTAAAATCAAAGATAAATTGGCAATGCTTGATGATGTGGGGCTGGGATATATTCAGCTTGGCCAGCCCGCTACCACGCTTTCCGGCGGTGAGGCGCAGAGGATTAAGCTTTCTTCTGAACTCGGTAAGCGCGCTACCGGCAATACGCTCTATTTGCTTGATGAACCTACCACCGGGCTTCATTTTGCCGACATAGATAAACTTTTAGGGGTTTTGCAGAGATTGGTTTCCGCGGGCAATACGGTAGTAGTAATAGAGCATAATCTCGACGTTATCAAAAGCGCGGATTACATAATTGATTTGGGTCCTGAAGGCGGAGACGATGGCGGAGAAGTCGTGGCGCGGGGCAATCCGGAAGAAGTGGCGCGAACCCCAAAATCTTATACAGGACAGTATTTAAGACAGGTACTGCTAAAAATTTAACTCTCTGACTCTTTTTGCTTGAAGTAACATTTAACTAATGTTAAAATTGATTTAATCTATGAAAACTAAATATATATATATAATTATAATACTATTTACAACCCTTTTCTTCATAAATGCCATGGAAGCGCGGGCTTTAACCGAAAAAAAAGAACTTTATGTTGCCGAGCAGTCTTTTGAAGACGGCTTTTACGATGTTTCCATTGATAAATTGAAGGCTTTTATTGAGCATTTTTCAAAAAGTGACAACAAAAACTATGCCTATATTTTGCTTGGCAGGTGTTATTATGAAAAAAAACTTTTTCATCTTGCTTTAGGTGAATTCGAAAAGGTAGTTTCTTCTGCCGATTCCGACGGAAAAGACAAAGCTTTGTACTGGATGGGCAGAATATATCTTGAGAATAAAGACTTGAATGTCGCCCGTGAATGTTTTAAGAAAGTTATCGAAAATTTTAGTGATTCCAAAATAACCGGCTACACTTATTATTATTCGGCGGTTATCAATAATTTAACGGGAAATTACGAAGAAGCGAAGAAAAAAAGTGAATTTATAATAAAAAAATATCAAGATTCGGAAATCTATAGTCTTGCTTTAATAGAATTATCTAAAAGTTTGTACGGTTTGAAAAATTTTGATGAAGCCGATAAGATATTAACCGATTATTTAAAAAATTTTCCCGAATCGGAAGTAAAGGATAAAATTTATTTTCAATTGGGTGGAAATAAATTTCTGGCCGGTGATTTTCTGAACGCGGTTGTGCTTTATCGAAAAGCGGTAGAAATTAATCCTGCGGGAGAAAAAACAGAAGAGGCTTTAAAGAAAATAGGAATAGCTTTTTTTGAGCTTAAAAAATATGATGATGCCGTTTTCGCTTTTGATGAATTAATAAAGACATATCCCTCGTCCACTTTCTTAAAAGAAGTTATTTTTATAAAAGCGCGTTCATTGGAAGATGCCGGACACGGAAACGAAGCGGTAGTTTGTTTTGAAAAAGTTATCGAGCTTGAAAAAGATAATCCCGATTATGGATGGGCGGATGACAGCAGTTTTCATATTGCCGATATATATTACAAATCCGGCGATTGCGAAAAAGCCGCTTTTTTTTACGCTTCTTTTAAAGAAAAGTTTGCTAAAAGTTCTTTAACGGAAGAAGTTTTCTATAATTTGGGCTGGACATATCTGAAATTAAAACAATATGAGCAGGCGATTGCCGAGTTTCAGAAGTTGACTCGGAAAGAAATTTCCAAAGACGAAGTTTTGAAAGTAATCGCTCTTTGCCGCATGGGAGATACCTATTTAGATAAAGGCGGGTATGATGAGGCTATGGCGGCTTACGATGAGGTGCTTGATAAATATCCGAATTCTTTTTACAGTGATTACGCGCAATATCAGCTGGCGGTAGTGCTTGAAAAGAAAGGTTTTTTTAATGAAGCCATAATAGCGTTAAATAATTTGACTACTAATTTCAAAAAGAGCAGAATATTGGATCAGGCGCATTATTTGTTGGCACTTTTGTATTTAAAGGAAGGAAAGTATCAGAAAAGTTTTGATAATTATTATGCCATAGAAAGCGGTTTTCCAAATAGCCAATATAAGGAACTTTCGATATTAGGCCAGGGATATTGCTGGTATAATCTGCGTGAGTTTGAGAAAGCTGTAGAGGTTTTCAAAAGATTCGAAAAAGAATTCGCGGATTCAGAATACGCCGAACGCGCTAAATTCGAGAGCGCCCAGGCGCTTTTCGCGTGGGGAAAGGAAAAAGAGGCCAAGGACAAATTTATTCAGCTTCTTAAAAAATGTCAGGATGCCGAAATAAAAAACGAAACCATATTATGGCTGGCACAGTATGAATTTAATTGTGGAAATTATGACGCGGCAAAAGAACAATTTTTGCTTCTGTCCGCGGAGACAAACAGTAATTATTTTAAATCTTTAGCTTATTACTGGCTGGCTAAAATCGCGTATTTAAAAGGCGACAAAGAAAATAGCCTGGGATTTTTAGAAACCGCTTTTAACCTATGCGCCGACGAAGAATTTAAACAAAAAATAAATTTTGAAAAAGCGAGAGTTTTGTCCGAACTGGCGCGGTTCGATCAAGCGCTGAATATTTACGCCGATATTATACAAAAATATCCCGACGGTAATTTGGTGTTGTTGTCATATAAGAAAAAAGCGGATATTGAATTGAGTCAAAATAAATTTGATTTGGCGCGGCAGGATTATAAAGCGGCTTTAACCGAAGTACGTTCTGATTTTAATGCCGAGATACAATTTCAAATCGGGAAAACTTATCTTGCCGAGTCGGACGATGGTAACGCGCTAAATGAATTATTGAATGTGGTTTATATTTACGGTGCTTCGGAATTCTGGAAAGAAAAAGCATTACTCGATATCGCGGATATTTATTATAAGCAGGGTAATAGCCATGAGGCGCAAAAAATTTACCTGAAACTGTCCGTGTCGGAGGGTGAAGTCGCGCAATTTGCCAAAGAACGGATAAATGAATTTAACGCGGGAAATTTATAAAAAAATTCTGTAACAACTAAAAAAAAGAAAAACAATCGGGAGGTAAGGAAGTGTTGGATATTCTTCAAAAAGGCGGACCTATAATGTATTTGATTTTCATAACGTCTATACTGGGTTTAGCGGTGGCTATCGAGCGTTTTTGGCATCTTCACAGGGCAAAAATAGACACCAATAAATTCATGGAGGTTATAGCAGCCGCTTTAA
Source organism: Candidatus Omnitrophota bacterium (assembly GCA_043822625.1). Classification (GTDB taxonomy): domain Bacteria; phylum Omnitrophota; class Gorgyraeia; order DAOVKU01; family DAOVKU01; genus JBDRBQ01. The sequence goes on from JBDRBQ010000030.1 coordinate 20,042, forward strand.
AGCGGAATCGTATAATGGAAGCTGTCGAACTTTGCGAACAGACACCGGGGCCGATAGCCCATATACTTAAAGCGGGGATTTTAAAACATGACAGGAGTAAGCAGGAAATAAAAGAAGCTATCGAAGACGCTGGACTACATGAAATACCGCGCCTTGAAAAAAATCTGGGTATCATTTCGACCATATCCAATATTGCTCCTCTTTTGGGGCTTTTAGGCACGGTTACCGGAATGGTGAGGGCCTTTCAGGTAATACAGGAAAAAGCCACCGCGCTTAATCCGGTTAGTCCCGGGGATTTAGCCGGCGGAATATGGGAAGCGCTTCTTACTACCGTGGCAGGGCTAATGGTAGCTATACCCGCTTTTGTTATTTATAATTATTTAGTTAATCGCGTGGAAAACATAGTTTTAGATATGGAAAGAAGCTCGACGGATTTAATTAATATTTTAATACAGAGGATAGAGGAGTAAAAATAAATGCCTCAGTTTAAGAACGTTTGGAAGAAAAGTATTTTTCATTTTGAAAAAAGAAGTAAGTTTGCTTCGGCTCAAATTAATATAACGCCGCTTATAGATGTGGTTTTCCTGCTTTTGATTTTCTTTATGATTACGTCCACTTTCGTTTCACAGGCGGGAATAAAAGTTGATTTACCTAAAGCTGTTTCAGGCAAGACATTATTGGATAACAGACTGGTTATAACCATAGATAACAAAGATCAGGTTTTTATTAATGATGAAAACATCAAAGAAAAGGATCTTATGATTTTTGTTAGAAACGCGGCAAAAGATAATAAAACTATTTTGATAATGGCCGATAAATCTTCTTCTATGGGTAAAATAGTAGAAGTCTGGGATATGTGCAGGCAGGCCGAAGTCGCTCAAATAAATATAGCCACCAAAACAGATTGATCTTTTAATGAAATTATGCCCAGATTAAGTTCAGGGTAAGTCGAGGGTTATCCGTCTTCACCGAATACTACGGGCTTGCCCGTGATGAATGCGAATATTGTTGCGGCGGATGTTCGTGAGGCTCCATTTTTATGATTAATAATAAAATTTTTAAAAATTCATTATTATTGTCGTTGTCTGTGCATGTTTTGGGTTTTGTTTTGGTCAGTCCTAAAATAGACGGACAGATTTTTTCTTCGGGTGATTTCCCAAAGATTAATTTTTTAAACGTTTGGATAAACAAAGATAATTTTAAAAATAATTTTTCGAGTTCGGGAGCGGTGGATACCAGCATCGATTTTTTTAAAAGGCATCTGCGTGATTTAGACATATTGCCGCAAACAGCGGGAATCGCGGATAAAATAGAATTGGAGGCAAATAAGAATTATGTGCCCGCCGAACCGGAATTTAAAAAATCCGGTTCCCCTTTGCCCGAATATAAAAATCTGGAAATCAGCGGAGCTTTGGAAAATAGAATGTTGTTGTCGAAACCATGTTCTCCTGCTATGCCGCTGTGGCTTGTAGAAAAAATAAAAAGGCCTCTTGAAATAGAGGTTTGGGTAGATTCCGAAGGAGACGTATCTTTTTGCCGAAAAATTATTTCGACGGGGTCATATACGTTGGATATAATGGGAATCGATTATGTTAGAAATTTTAAATTTGTGCCTCACCGGGATTTTTTTCAGAAGGGGAAAATAAAAGTTTCTTTTAAAATATAGCCTTTTTGATGATAATGGTTACTTTCGTAAAGAGCGGAAGGATTTTTAAAATAATAAAATGTTTAAAATTAATTTTGATTTAGGAATTGCTTTATATGTCGGGCTGATAGTTTTCGCAATATCGTTTTTTTGGATATGGGATAACAGCAGGAACAAAATAACATCCGACTCTTTGCGTGAGAAAGAATTTATCTGGCAGTGCGAAATATGTACTTATGCTTATGTCGATTCAAAGAATCCTGCTTTTTCTAAGTGTCCGCGTTGCGGCAGTTACAACGAACATAAAAAAACAAAACAGGTTTTAAACCTTACAGGAGGTGAAAAGATATGATAACAGAAATAGGAATAGCGGCAGGGGATATCTGGCATTATTTAGATGAAAGCGGTAAAGTTAAACTTTCCGAAATCGCGATGGATATTAATAAAGAACGTGATTTATTGTTAATGAGCCTTGGGTGGCTCGCGCGGGAAGGTCATGTGAAAGTTGATGAAGTAAATGGAGATTATGAAGTTGCATTGACTCAACCCCGGGTTAAAGAATAAAGATATCTTTTTTATGTAAGAAAGAGAAAATTCCGGTGTGTGTTGTTTTAGCCGGCGGATACGCTTTGAAGCTGGAAGATACGGTAAAGATACATTATAATACCTGTGTAATAGGGAAGAGAATATGTCTTGGGAAATGAGATTTTTTTGCGCTAATAAATTAATGCTTCGACGGCGCGCGAATCCCGCTATTTATGGGGGAGGCAAAAGAATGCCGCTCAGTATTCTGCCCGATGAACCCCGGCTTTTAGCCGGCGCGGGCTACATTTTATTTTTGCTTTGCGCGTTTTTGATTTTCTGTGCCGCAGGATGCGCGACGATGTATAATCCGGCTACGGGACAAGAAGAGTTTATTTTGATAAGCACCGAAGAAGAAATACAAATTGGCAGGCAGGTAGCCGCTGAAATACAACAGAAATATCCTATTTATCGCGACCAGCGGCTAAATGAAAGAATAAACAGTATAGGACAAAAAATAGCGGCTGTAAACGACCGCAAAGATTTGCCGTATTATTTTATTATTTTAGATGATGACGAAATAAACGCCTTCACTGTTCCCGGCGGATACGTTTATGTTTTTAGGGGATTGGTTGATTTTGTGAAGACAGACGAAGAATTGGCAGGTGTTTTAGCCCACGAGGTTGGACATGTGGCCGCCAGACATATAGTAAAAAAAATGCAGGCTCAGATGGGATATGAATTGATTTTTACGCTCGCGACCAGAGGCAAAGAAGAATATCAAAGTATCGCTAATTTCGCTAATCTCGCTTTCAATTTAGTCATGCTTGGCTATTCGCGGGAAGATGAGTATTTTGCCGATATACTGGCGGTGCGCTATATGAATAGAGCGGGGTATAATCCGCGGGCTATGATCAGTTTTCTGGAAAGATTAAAGGGGGAAGAAAAAGGACAAGAGCCGCCTTCATTTTTAAGCACTCATCCCGGTATTGATGAAAGAATTACTCATATCAAAGATGAAATCGCGATGAGCGAACAGGCAAGGTGAAAAAATGACTTTATATGAAAAGTTCGAAGATACCGCGTTGAAATTTGCGCGAAAAAAAGTTCTTTTCACGGAGAAAGAAAAATGGAGCTATGGACATCTAAAAGAGAAAATAGAAACCCTTTCGGCGGGATTATATTATTCTCTTGGGATAAGGAAAAGAAACAGGATAGCCTTGCTTTTGCCCAATACCGCCGAATACGTAATTAGTTTATTTGCCTTATTTCGTCTGGGCGCGGCGGCGGTTCCTCTGAATACTTTTTTAAAAGCGCCTGAGCTGGAATATATTATTTTAAATTGTCAACCCGATTATATAATTAGTTGCGTAGAATTTCTTCCGGTTTTAAATGTATTGCCTCAAGAGATAAAAAAAAGAATTGTTTTGACCGGTAAACGCCAACCCGGTTTTTTATGTTTTCAGGATTTATTTAAAAAACAGTTTGTGCCTTTTCCTAAAGAAGAAATGGATGAGAATGAAACCGCTGTAATCTGCTATACTTCAAGTACTACAGGCAGTCCGAAAGGCGTTATGCTTACGCACGCGAATTTTATCACCGATGTGGAAGGATGTCTCGGTATTATGAAAAACATAACTCATAAAGATAAATTTTTGCTTTTCCTGCCCATGTTTCATACATACACATTGACCGTGTGCGTTTTTGCTCCTCTTTTAATCGGGGCCGGTGTTTATATGCTTTCGTCCTTTAAAAATGTGGCCGCGATTGTCCGCGCGATATTTTTTAGGCGCGTAACTATATTGGTGGGAATTCCGCGTGTTTTCAGGATGTTTGCTAAAATCGATGTTCCTAAATTTCTACTTATTTTTTGTCCGGTGCGTTTAGCCATAAGCGGGGCCAGCGCTATCGAGCCTGAAATCATAAAAACATTTAAAGAAAAATTTAATATACCGCTTATTCAGGGCTATGGCCTGACCGAGGCCGCTCCGGTTGTTTGTCTTAATCCTTTAAGAAGGCAGAAGCCGGGTTCGGTGGGTTTGCCTCTGCCTAATTGTGAGGTTAAAGTAGTTGATGAAGAAGAACGGGAAGTTTCCTGTAATACAGCGGGGGAATTGATTGTAAAAGGACCGATGGTTATGAAAGGTTATTTTCGCCTGCCGGAAGAAACTGAAAAAGCGGTAAGAGGAGGGTGGCTTTTTACAGGCGATATCGCTAAAATCGATGAAGACGGTTTTGTTTATATCGTGGATAGAAAAAAAGATTTAATTATTTTTCACGGGATGAATATCTATCCTATGGAAGTGGAAAAAATCATAAAAACACATCCTGCAGTGGAAGAAGCGGCTGTGATTGGAAAAATAGATAAAAAAAGAGGAGAGACACCGCTTGCCATAGTGGTTTTAAAAGAAGGATCGCAGGCAGGCGAAGAGGAAATAATTCTCTTTTTAAAAGGGAAAATAGCCGATTATAAAATCCCTCACAAAATAGAATTCCGCGAAGAATTGCCTAAAACACCAACCGGTAAAATTTTGAAAAGAATCTTGAGAGAAGAAATAAATCGCGATGTTTTGGTGAAACATTAAAAAAGTGAATGGTTTGATAGTGAATGGTGAATAGTAAAGAGCTAAAAATATGAAATCAAAAACAATAAAATAAATTTTGTATATCTCGTTCATGATATAATTATTGTTTTTAAATAATTCGCTATACACTAACAACTATCTGCTTGCGAAAAAGGGGAGGCAAAGAGTTTGATGAGAAAGATGCGATTTTTGGTAATGATTTTTTTGGGATTATTTATCTTGACTGCCGTAGTTAAAGCGCAGGACTTACAAATGTTGACGGATGATTTTTACATGGGGCTGGCAGAGGTAATCGAGAATAATATGACCGACGCGGAAGGTTGTTTGAATGACGTAAATAACTATTATGAAGAAAATAGTTTTCTTGTAGAGCAGATAAAAGAAGAAGCCAAGAAAACGCTGAATGAAACGCTGCCTTTAATGGAAGAATATACAGAAGAAACTGTTGCTTCTAATGAGAGCGATTTGAGTTCGGTTGAGATTGAAGAAATTCAGTGGAATGAACAATCCGCTTCTCCTGCCATGCAAAGATATGCCGAAGCATTAGAGGCGTTTACTCAAAAATATCCTAAGTATAGTTTTGACATCGGTATTAAAGCCATGGAATTATTTCCGGATATAGAGCCTGTTGATTGAATTCTGAGAAACCTTGAAAAAAATAGCAGTTCAGCTATTAATAGAATTCCGACGAAAAGTCATTGCGGGCTGAAGGCGTTGCAATCTCTATGTTTAACTGTTGTAAAAAAGGGTCGATTTTGCGACCTTTGCGCCAATTCCGGTGCCAATTCCCCTAAAAATTCTTGCTATTGATTTTCGGTTATGTTATACTAAAAAAAATTAAAATCGTTCTTTTAACCGCTTGGAAAGGAGATTTTTTTTATGGCTAGTGTTACTACGCAAAACATAAGAAACGTCATTTTTCTTTCACATTCAGGGGCAGGTAAAACCACGACCATTGAGCATTTACTGGCTCATGCAAAGGCGATTCCGAAAGCAGGCAGTGTCGAACAAGGAAATACCGTAAGCGATTACAATAAGGATGAAATCGAAAGAAAAACTTCCATAAATTCGGCAGTGTTACACCTTACGCATGGAGGAGTTAAAGTCAATCTTATTGATACGCCCGGTTATTCCGATTTTATAGGTGAGATTATTTCAGGTCTTTCCGCGGCTGACGGAGCGGTTGTTTTGATAAATGCCGCGGTTGGTATTGAAACCGGTACCAATCAGGCATTTAAACTAATTGCCAAACAAAAATTACCCTGCCTTATTTTCGTTAATAGAATGGACAAGGAAAACGCGGATTTTTTAAAGTGTATCGAAGGCCTGCGAAACGTTTTCGGTAAAAAATGCGTGGTAATTGATTATCCGGCAGGAAAAGAATCTTCTTTTAAAGGAATAGCAAACCTTATTATTCATGAAGGTTTAGATTTAATTGAGGGAGAAGAAAAGCAAAAAGCCCAGCATGAAATGCAAATACTCGTTGAAGGTGTAGCTGAAGCCGACGACGCCTTATTGGAAAAATATCTTGGTGGCGGTGAACTTACGCAGGAAGAAATAAAAAGTGTGTTTAGAAAAGGGGTTTTAGCAGGGAACATTATACCGGTTATAGCAGGTTCGGCCCCTATGGATATCGGAATAAAAGAGTTATTGAACGCTATAGTAAATTATTTGCCTTCGCCTGCCGATACAAAAGAGAAAACCGGTATAAATTCGGCTGATGGATCTCCTGTCAATGTTGAAATAAACGCCAGCGGTCCTTTCCGCGCTCAGGTTTTTAAAACTATTTCAGATACTTTTGTAGGTCAGATTTCGGTTTTTAAAATATATTCAGGTATCGTAAATACAAACGCGACTTTGTATAATGAGAATAAGAGAAATAAGGAAAAAATAAGTCAGCTTTCAGTTTTGCAGGGAAAGCAGTTAATACCGGTGGATTCTTTGTCTGCCGGAGACATCGGCTGTGTGACGAAATTAAAAAATACTGAAACAGGGGATTCTTTCGGTGATGAAAAAGAGCCGGTGTTGTTTCTCGCTCTGGAAATGCCCGAACCGGTTATTTCCTATTCCGTAAAACCTAAAAGCCGCGCCGACGAAGATAAAATATCCAATGCCATTCATCGTTTGGTTATGGAAGATTTGTCATTTAAAGCCGAACGTGATCCTCAGACAAAAGAATTAGTTGTTTCCGGCATGGGAGACCTTCATCTTCACATAATGATGAACAGGTTGCAGGATAATTTCGGTGTTCACGTGGATATAGGAACACCCAAAGTAGCGTATAGAGAAACGATTACCTCGAATGGTGATTCTAAATACAAACATAGAAAACAGTCTGGCGGCGCGGGGCAATTCGCGGAAGTGTGGATGCGAGTCGAACCTTTGCCCAGGGGCAGTGGTTTTGAATTTGTAAGTGAGGTAGTAGGGGGTTCTATCCCCGCTTCTTTTCTTGTGAGCTGTGAAAAGGGAATAAGAAACGCGTTGGGAACGGGAGTTATAGCAGGACACCCTGTGGTAGATGTAAGGGCCGTGGTTTACGACGGAAAAACGCACCCGGTTGATTCCAAAGATATCGCTTTTCAGATAGCGGCCAAGCATGGGTTTAAAGAAGCATTTTTGCAGGCAAAACCGATTTTATTAGAGCCGATAATGGAAGCAGAATTTATCGTGCCTGATGAATATACGGGTGTTGTTACCGGAAGCCTTAACAGCCGAAGAGGCAGAATAGTGGAAATGGGAGTTGGTGAGGGAGGATATTCCGATATCAAAGCCTCTGTGCCGTTGGAAGAAATGTATAAATATGCCAATGAATTAAAATCTATTACGGCGGGGCGCGGGACATATACCATGAAATTTGCTCATTATGAACAAGTGCCTTCAAATGTCGCTCAAAATATAATAGCGCAGGCAAAGCACGCGAAAGAAGAAGAAACGGAAGAATAAAAAAAGTGAATGGTTGTTGGTGAATAGTGAATAGTGAATAGTGAATAGTGAATGGTGAATGGTGAATGGTGAATAGTGAATAGTGAATAGTGAATAGTAAATAGTGAATGGTGAATGGTGAATGGTGAATGGTGAATGGTGAATGGTGAATAGTGAATAGTGAATAGTGAATAGTAAATAGTGAATAGTAAATAGTAAATAGTAAATAGTGAATAGTAAATAGTGAATAGTAAATAGTGAATAGTGAATAGTGAATAGTGAATAGTGAATAGTGAATAGTAAATAGTGAATAGTGAATGGTGAATGGTGAATAGTGAATAGTGAATAGTAAATAGTGAATGGTGAATGGTGAATGGTGAATAGTGAATAGTGAATAGTGAATAGTAAATAGTGAATGGTGAATAGTGAATAGTGAATAGTGAATAGTGAATAGTAAATAGTGAATAAAATGCGAATTTTAGTTACTATTTAAATTTATTACTAATTATTTAATCAATATTTAAGGAGCATAACCAATGTCTGGACATTCTAAGTGGGCTGGAATAAAACACAAAAAAGCAATTATCGACGCGAAAAGAGGCAAACTTTTTACTAAACTAATAAAAGAAATTACTGTAGGCGCCAGAGAAGGCGGGGGAGATATGAACTCAAATCCGCGCCTGCGTACTGCCGTTAATAATGCAAAAGAAGCCAATATGCCTCAGGATAACATAGATCGCGCCATAAAAAAAGGCACGGGCGAACTTCCGGGTGTAAGTTATGAATCGGTAATATATGAAGGCTATGGTCCGGGGGGTATTGCTATATTAGCTGAGGTGTTGACGGATAATAAAAACAGGACTACGGCGGAAATTAGAAATATTTTTTCCAAAAAAGGCGGTTCTCTAGCCGGCAGTGGTTCGGTAGCGTGGTTGTTCGATAAAAAAGGTTTTGTTATTATTGCAAAGGATAAAATAGACGAAGATTCTTTGATGTCTGTAGTTCTCGAAGCGGGGGCCGAAGATTTAAAAACGGAAGCCGATACTTATCAAATTACCTGCGATATTAAAGATTTGGAAGCGGTAAAAGAGGCCATAAAAAATAAAAATATAGAATGGCAGGTAGCCGAAATTACTATGCTGCCGTCTCGTTTAGTAAAAGTGGAAGGAACTGAAGCCCGCGTCGTTATTGCTTTAGTTGACGCGCTGGAAGATTCCGACGATGTTCAGAACGTTTATTCCAATTTTGATATTCCCGATGACATTTTGGGTGAAGACGAATAAACCCTTCAACTTATCCACGGCTTAATCCTTCGACTATGCTCAGGATATGGTACCAAAGCCGCGGTATAAACGTCAAGAGAGGCGGACAAAATGCGTATTTTAGGCATAGACCCTGGATTAAATGTAACCGGTTACGGCCTTATAGAAACCGATAACAACAGTTATTCTTTATTAGAAGCAGGGGTTATTAAATCTCCCTATAAATATTCTTTGCCGCGGCGCTTATCTCATATACATAACGAGTTATCTAACTTAATTAATGAATATAAGCCGCAGTCTTTAGTTTTAGAAAAAATTTTCTCACATTATAAATTCCCGGCAACCGTTATATCTATTGCTTACGCGCGGGGGGTAGCCTGCCTGCTTTGCGGATTAAATGATATTCCATTACATGAATACGCGGCTACGCGCATAAAAAAGGCTTTAACCGGCAAAGGTCATGCTTCAAAAGAGCAGGTTAAAAGATTAGTTTTTTATATGCTTAACATAAATAATACCGATTGCTACGCAGACGCGACCGATGCTCTGGCCTTAGCCATAGGCCATTGCAGATTAAGCAATACCGTGCTTTCGATATGCAAAATGGTGAATAGTCGTTAGTGCCTGCCTGCCGCAGGCAGGAGTGGTGAATAATGATTTCACATATTACCGGAAAAATAATCGATGAAAAACCAAACGCCCTTTTTATAGAAACGGGGGCGTTATGCTATGAAGTTTTCGTGCCGGTAAGCGTTATGCAAGCCGTAAAAGCGCTTCAGGACGAGAGCGGCTGTGTACGGTTGATAACCTACTATTATCATCAAAACGACCCTTCCCGTTCGGTGCCGGTGCTGATAGGCTTTTCCAATTATGTAGAAAAAGAATTTTTTGAACTTTTTATAACGGTTTCGGGAATAGGTCCAAAAGCCGCCGTTAGAGCGCTGGCTCTGCCCATTCCGTCCATAGTCGAAGCCATAGACGGTTCTGATTTTAATCTGCTTCAATCTCTGCCTGGCATAGGAAAGCAACGCGCTCGGGAAATCGTGGCAAAACTGCAGGGGAAAGTCGGCAAGTTTGGTCTTATGAAAAAAAGCGATGCCGAAAAAAGCGGTTTTGAAATTAATGAAGATATACACTCAGAAGCCCTTTCCGTTCTCCAACAGCTTCAATATAATGTTAAAGAAGCGAAGGAAATGATAAAGAAAGCCTTAAGCAATAATTCCAAAATCAAAGATACCGAAGAGCTTTTAAACGAAATTTATAAACAGAGAAGACAAAATGATGGAAGATAAGATAAAAGAAAACTTTTTCGATGAAAGAGAAAAAATGCTTTTAGGCAGTGAAGCCGAAGACGAGCAGATTTTAAATATGTCCCTGCGTCCGCAGGATTTTGGTGATTTTATCGGACAAAGCAAAGTAATAGAAAATTTAAAAATTTCTCTTACCGCGGCGCAAAAAAGAAACGAAGTTTTAGAGCACATTATTCTTGCCGGTCCTCCCGGACTTGGAAAAACAACTTTAGCTCATATTATAACCAACGAATTAGGTGCCAAAATTACCGCTACTTCCGGCCCTGCCATAGAACGCGCGGGAGATTTAATCGGTATTTTGACCAATCTGGGAAAAGGCGATATTCTTTTTATAGACGAGATACACAGAATTTCCAAAGTAGTGGAAGAATTTTTGTATCCAGCCATGGAAAATTTTCAAATAGATTTTATTATAGATAAAGGCCCTTACGCCAAAACCATAAAATTTAATTTAAAACCGTTTACTTTAATAGGCGCTACCACACGTTCCGGGCTTTTAAGCGCGCCTATGCGCGGACGGTTCGGCATGTTTTATCACCTTGATTTCTACGAACCTGAAGATTTAATAAAAATTATAAAACGCTCCACCGGAATTTTAAACGTGCAAATTGATGACGCCGGCGCTTTGGAAATCGCGCGGCGTTCGCGCGGCACACCCCGCATAGCCAACCGGCTTTTACGGCGCGTCAGGGATTACGCGGAAGTAAAAAAAGACGGCAAAATCACTAAGGAAATTGTCGAAGAAGCTCTTTCGTTGCAGGGAGTAGACTCGCAGGGCTTAGACAGTCTTGACCGGAAAATTCTAAAAACCATAATAGAAATTTATAAAGGCGGGCCTGTGGGAATAGATGCGTTATCCGCGACTTTAAACGAAGAAAAAGATACCATTTCCGACGTAGTAGAGCCGTTTCTTTTAAAAATAGGCATGATAAAAAGAAGTCCGCAGGGCAGAGTTGCCACCGACAAAGCTTACGCGCATTTAGGATTTAACGCGGGCATAAGAGGTGAAAAGGAGCTTTTTGAGTTATGAGAATTTTAGTTCACACCTGTTGTGCGCCCTGCCTTATTTATCCGCGTAAAAGCCTTACAGAAAAAGGTTTCGAAATAGAATCCTTTTATTATAATCCCAACATTCACCCGCCTGAGGAATATCACAAGAGAAAAAAAGAAGTTGAAAAATATACCGTTGATTTGGGAATAAAATTGCATATAGCTCTCTATAATATAGAAGAATTTTTCAGACAAATAAATCAGAAAGAAGAAGCGCCTTTAAGATGTAATTTATGCTGGCGGTTGAGACTTTCCAAAACAGCCCGTTTCGCCGCGGAAAATGGATTTGAGATTTTTACCACCACTTTATTGGTAAGCCCGTATCAGGATAGCGAGGCGTTAAAAAAAATAGGCGAAGAATGCGCGATAGAGGCGGAAATAAAATTTTATTACGAAGATTTTAGGGTTGGGTACAAAGAAGGTGTCGCTGAATCAAAAGAGAGAGGCATATACCGCCAGAAATACTGCGGGTGTCTTTATAGCATAGAGCATAGAGCATAGGGTTTTTTTATTTTGTCATCATCCTGCTCGACCGGATGATCCAGAGAAATGTAATATAAGAATAGAAATATGCAAGGACACGGTGTGCCGTGTCAGATATAAATAAAAATAAGGAAAAAATAAGTCAGATTTAAGGAGGACTAAAGCGAATCATGAAAGCGTCTGTGTTTTATCGTGGAACAGAAGGATATAACTGTGCTCAGGCTATTTTAAAAGCTTTTCAGGAAAAATATAATCTTTCAGAAGAGATGATAAAATCCCTTTCCGACAGCGGGCATGGAAAGGCGAGGGGAGGAATGTGCGGAGCGCTTTTTGCCGCGCTAAGAATAGCGCATTCCAATTCATTCGCGGAAATCAAAAAGCGTTTTGCTGACGAAGCCGGTTCGGTTTTTTGTAAAGAAATCCGGAAATTAAATCAGTTGTCATGCGGGGACTGCGTTGATTTAGCTTCGAAGGCTCTTTCTGAAATTGACTCAAAAAAATGAGGGTTTAATGGTAATAAAGTTTTTATTTTTACAGCTAAAGGTTTTATTGTTTTCCGTCGCCGGACTTATTATGACCGTAATTCCCGGTCCTGATAAAACAGGCAGGCGCCGGATAAAAGGAATGGCGGGGAATATTGTAAGCTATGCGGGTATAATTTTATTTTTAATGCCGTGGATTACCATAACTTTCCTGCCTCAGCCGCGTTTCGCTGGAATTTTACGCGCCGCTACGCTTTTGATAGGTTTTAATTTTGTGATATTGGCGGTGGTGCTTTATCTTGTGGCGCTGAAATTTATTTTACCCGCTTTTAGAAAAGATTTTTCGGAATTTACTCCTCAGAAATTAATTACCGCAGGTCCCTATAAATATGTAAGAAACCCGATTTATGCGGCGGTTTTTATAATTATTTTAGGATTATATCTGGTAACGGGTGCCGCTTTTTCTATTCTTTTTGTACCGCTCTTATATATGTTTTTTAAAGGAATTATTTTATATGAAGAAAAAATGATATTGGAGCCGAATTTTAAAGAAGATTTTATAAAATATAAACATATCGTTCCCGCGTCACTTCTGGATTTTAAGGGCGGAATTGTTATAAAACTTATTTGTGTGGTTTTGATAGCGCTGAGTCTTATTCATAACAGCCGCGTGATTATTTTTAATTTTATAAAATAGAGTATTGCTGAAAAAATATCTGTTATTTATTTATTCTTCGACGGCGCAAATATATAAAAGCAATAGTTCGCAGATCGTACTTAATACTTCGTTTTCATAATATACAAAGTATTATTTTTTTGCGATGCGCGAACTGCGAACGACAAAATGCGAATAATTCGAAAGGTTTTAAGTTTTTTTTCTATTCACCATTCCTGCCTGCGGCAGGCAGGCACTATCAACTATTCACTGTTTAAAGGAATACTATGCGCAATATTTTTATCGTTGGGATCGGTGGTTTTGTAGGAGCGGTTCTGCGTTATGTTTTAAGCGGGGCGTTTCAAAAAATTTCACATTATCCGTGGTTTCCTTTTGGAACTTTGGCGGTTAATTTGATTGGATGTTTTTTAATTGGAATTTTGGGAGGATACGCGGATAACGCGGGAGCTTTCAGCGCCAATGTGAGATTATTTTTATTTTTGGGGATTCTGGGTGCTTTTACGACCTTTTCCACGTTCGGTTATGAAACTCTGGCATTGGTCAGGGATTATGAAATTTTCGCGGCGTTGTTAAATGTCGGCCTGCACGTAGGTGTTGGATTATTTTTTGTCTGGCTTGGTTATAATTTGGTAAACTTATTATGAATAACCCTCTGTACACCTCGGAGGTGTGCAGAGGTATGCAAAGGTAAGGGAGGGGAAAAATGCTTCCGGCGGAAGGAAAATTACTCAGGATATTTATAGGAGAAAGTGATAAGCAAGAAGGCATGCCTTTATATGAATGGATAGTTCGCAAGGCAAAAGAAAAACATCTGGCAGGCGCGACTGTAGTAAGAGGTCTTGAAGGATTCGGGGCGCACAGCCGGATGCACAGCGCGAAAATACTGCGGCTTTCGCAGGATTTACCGATACTAATCGAAATAGTTGATACAAAAGAAAAAATAGAAGAATTTATTTCATTAATAGACGGTGTTATTTTAGAAGGCTTGGTAACAACGGAAAATATTGAAGTTCGTTTTTATAGAAGCAGGAAATAATAAGACATCCTGTAATGAGTAAAGCTTTTTTAAAAATAGAAAATAGCGGACAAAAATACACCCATCCCGATGATGGCGCGATGAGGAATAATATGCTACCATGGGTTTGTTCCATTCCCAGGTTTGTTCCATTTTGGCGTTGAATTTAAGTCTGACATAGGTTATTATAGAACACAGTTTGGGGTCGGGATGCCGCTTGTCGATCTGCCTTTAGATGCCGCGCCCATTGATTTAATTGATTTATATATGAACGGGACGGCACAAAGACCGTCCCCTACAGCTAAGGAGAAGGAATATAAATACTGCTATTGGTAAAATGTTAATTACTTTGGGAATTATTCTGGTAATTATAGGATTGCTGTTTACTTTCGGCGCTAAAATCCCTCATTTCGGAAGACTGCCGGGGGATATTTTTATTCAGCGCAAAAATGTTACTTTTTATTTTCCTATTACGACTGCTATTTTGATTAGTTTTTTGCTTTCTTTAATATTATGGGTAGTGAATCGGTTTAGATAAAAAAATGTTTAAAAAAACGTGTTTTGCCATAATAATTATGTTACTACTTCCCTGCAATAGCCTTGCCATGGGAAATAATCCCTCTGTTGCTCCCCAGCAAAAAATTATAAGAATAGCCGTGTCAAAAGGCTCGTCCCAATTAAAATTAACCTTAAAGGGTTATTATGAGATATACGCTTTAGAAACAAATACTCGGATTTTATCGGGAAATGACCTTAAAAACGCGCTTATTCTTCCTACCGGCAGCGGATTAAACATCAACGGCGAAGAATATAAAGTTTTCGGCATTAAAATTTTAACTCAAAAAGACGCGGCGATTTATTTGAATAACAGGCGTTTCCGCGGCACTATGGATATTATTCGCGATAGCAATGTAAAACTTTTGGCAGTTAATCACATAGATATAGAAGATTATTTATTCGGGGTTTTACAGTATGAAGTTTCTTTTTGGTGGCCTTACGCGGCCCTTGAAGCGCAGGCGATAGCCGCACGCACATACGCTTTGTATGAGGCAAGCAAAAATAAAAATAAAGATTACGATTTAACCAATGATACCTTTTCTCAAATGTACGGCGGTGCCGGCAAAGAACGATACCGAACAAAAAAAGCGGTGATGAATACGCGTTCGAAAGTATTGACATATAAAGGAAAAATATTTCCAGCTTATTATCATGCTACCTGCGGTGGGTATACCGAAGACGCGGCTGAGTTATGGAACATAGATTTACCGGTGCTTAAAGGTGTTAAGTGCGATTTTTGTAAAAGTTCGCCTCATTATTACTGGGAAAGTGAAATGGAACTTTCAGACATAGAAAAGAAATTAAAACAAAAAGGTTACGCGGTTTCCGAAATTACGGATATAGCCCCACTGGATTTTACGAACAATAAAAAGATACGCAATCTGCGGATTGTATGTAAAGAGGGTTCGGTGGAGATAAGGGCTAATAAGTTCCGGCTTCTGGCAGGTTCAAGGTACGTGCGCAGTACAAATTTTAAAGTTGAAATAAAAGACAGCAAGGCATTCTTTAAAGGTTACGGATGGGGGCATGGCGTGGGATTATGCCAGTGGGGAGCTTATTTTATGGCTAAAAAACATTTTTCGGCGGAGAAAATTTTGAAACATTATTATAGCGGGGCTGAAATCAAGGATTATTTTTCTCTTAATAACGACAATGAAACTGAGTAATTTTGATTATAACTTACCTAAAGAACTGATAGCGCAATTTCCGGCTGAGCCGAGAGGTTCTTCACGGCTTCTGGTCTTAAACCGTAAAACACAAAGCATACAACACAAGTCTTTTTCCGATTTACCTGATTATATAGAACAGGAAGACACTCTTGTGCTTAACGATACCAAAGTTTATCCTGCCCGTTTATATGGAATAAATACCCGCAATTCCAAAGAAATTGAGTTGCTGCTTTTGCGGGAAGAGAAAGAAGCTGTCTTTAAATGTCTGGCCAAGCCGTCTAAACATATAAACACCGGAGACCGGCTGATTTTTAAGGACAAACGGATTACAGCTGAAGTTTTGGGTAGAGAAAAATTTTTAGAAGTAAAATTTCACTGCGCTCCGCTGGAAAATTTAAGGAATATAATCTGGGAAATAGGGGAAATGCCTCTGCCGCCTTATATAAAAAGAGATACGGTTAAAAATGATTCGGAAACTTACCAGACGATTTACGCTAAATCTGAAGGGGCGGTAGCGGCTCCGACCGCAGGGCTTCATTTTACGGAAAGCTTGTTGAGAAAAGTTAAAAATTCAGGTGCTAAATTGACTTATCTGACTTTGCATACCGGCTACGGTACTTTCTCGCCGGTCAGGGAAGACGATGTGAAACAACACAAAATGCACGCGGAATATTTTTCTATTTCTGAGGAAAGCGCGTCATTAATTAATGAAACGAAAAAAAAGGGCAATAGGATTTTTGCCGTTGGCACTACAACCTGCCGCGCCCTTGAATCAGCGGTTGTAAACGGCAGGCTTGAGGCAAAAGAAGGCGAAACAGAGATATTTATTTATCCGCCGTATGATTTTAAAATTGTGAACGCTGTGGTAACTAATTTTCATCTGCCCAAAACGACGTTATTGATGATGATATCGGCGTTTTGTCAGGGGAATTCATCGGATATAAAAGACGGCGTGAAATTTTTAATGAACGCTTATGAAGAAGCAGTAAGAGAAAAATACCGGTTTTATTCCTACGGCGACGCGATGCTGATAATATAGTGAATGGTTGATGGTGAAATAGTGAATGGTAGGGACCAACGGCTGTTGGCCCGTTAACAGATATCGTAGGGACACGGTGTGCCGTGACCGATATAGACAAAAAATCGAGGGTCATTCTTAATTAATGAGAACAAATCTCTATAATTTGATGATTGACAAGCTGTTAGGCTAAATTTAAGAATGCCCATTGATTACACAGATTTTAAAGATTGATTTCTATTAATGTATCTGTGTAATCGGTTTTTAATCAATGTAATCAGGTTTTTTCA
>JBDRBQ010000031.1:0-33518 GCA_043822625.1 Candidatus Omnitrophota bacterium
ATGCACCTGGCAATATTACGCCCTAAATGTTCTATTACTTCAAGAATGATTTCTCTATCGTCAAAACTGGTAGTTTTTGCCACCTGATACAAACTGGGCACATCTTCCGGTTTCTCAAACCTCACATCAACGACCGGCCCTTCAACCAACACTACTCTTCCGGTTATCTGTTTTTTATTATCCATTATTGTTCATTCCTCTTTTTCTTCCCAGCAGAGCCGCGGCAAAAGTATTACTCATACTTCTGTCTATCAGCCTGTGAAAATCATAGAAATACTTATGTCTCAAAATTTTTTCTTTTCGCATAAGCTGTTGATATTTTTCTTCCAGACTTATGGTTCTGGCCGCGAATTCCGAAATTTTACTGTCTTCGAAAATTTCAAAAAATACATGTGTTATCCATGTGGCAACTAAATATTCGATGATTTGATTTAATGAAGATTCTATTATAATCTTTTTACCCTCGCGCATCGTTTCCTCTTTTTTCTTCTTGAATATTTCCACACAGGGAAAAATATTCATTATTTTAACTCTTTGATAAGTAAAAGAAACCGGTTCCAAATAAGAAAGTATAACCCTGCCCACGCGGCCCGCCATTTTTTGTTTAATAACATAATCTCTTAATTTGATCACCAATTGATATTTATTTTCTTCTTTTATGCCAGGGAAAGAAGAAAATTTTTCTCCTATATTTTCAAGATAGGCCGCTCCCTTCTCTCCTATAACTATTAACTCGGCGGGATTCTTTTTCCTGTATTCCAAAGCACTGTTTATAACCTGCGTATTAAGCCCCCCCATAAACCCCTCATCGGAAGTTATCATTATTATCCCAATGGTATCGCTACCTACAGTAGCAAAAGGATGCCGCGGCTCACTCAAATCTATCATGCGAAAAAACCCTTCGAAAGACTGGATAAAAACTTTAAATCGTTCCTTCTTGCCTTTCATTGCCTGAAACTGGGAAGAGCTGATACTTTTTAGGACTTCGACCAACTCAATCAAAGTCTGGTTGAACTCCAAATCTTCTTTAATCCTCTTAAGCGTAGGCATAATAGTAGTTAATCCTTTTTAAAGATACAATTTCACTATCCGGCAAAAAACTTCCTACAATATTCATCTAATTTTCTTGCCGTTTCAACGCTCAGTTTTTGTTCTTTCTTTAACTTATCCATCAAAGCAGAATTTGATTCCGTGATGAAGTGAAATATCTTATCTTTAAATCTTCTTACTTCTTCCATAGGTAAATCATCCAAAATAGAAGTGCTGAAAGCATAGAGTACAATCATCATTTCCTCCTCGCTTACCGGCATATTTTTATGTTGAATTAAAAGTTCTGTGATTACCTGCCCTCTTTTTATCTTAAATTCCGCTGTTTTCGAAAAAGCCGTTTTTAATCTTGCTAAAGGCAAAATTCGCCTATATTGCGTGTATTCAAATCTTAAATTAGCGCTTAATTTTTTCAGCGAATACTTCTGCGCCTGATTTCCAACGGTGGAAATGGATAAATTAAAATCCACCGCCGGCTTGAAACCTTCATTAAATAACTGCGAACTAAGATAAATCTGCCCATCGGTTATGGATATTAAATTGGAAGGGATGTATCCGGTAACATCTCCTTCCAATGTTTCTACTATAGGCAAAAATGTCATAGAGCCTCCGCCTAAACCGGAATTTAATTTTCCCGCCCTTTCAAGCAATTGAGCATGAATATAAAATATATCTCCAGGATAAGCCTCCCGTCCCGGAGGTCTTTCCATAAGCAGTGAAATTTCTCTATATGCCCAGGCATGATTCGTCAAATCATCAAAAACAACCAGCACATCTTTGCCTTGCCGCATAAAATATTCCCCTACAGACGCGGCGGCATAAGGAGCCAAATACTGTTCTCCCACAGACGCTTGAGCTCCGGCTAACAACACTATCGTATAATTTAACGCTCCGCTTTCTTCCAACAGCTGAATTGTCCTGCCCGCGTCGAAAAGACTTTTGCCTATACAGCAATATACGCATATTACATCTTTACCCTTCTGATTTAAAATGGCCGTGGTGGCAATAGAAGTCTTACCTGTAATCCTATCTCCCATAATAAGCTGTTTTTGTCCCTTTGCCACCGGCACAATAGTATCTATCGCTTTTATACCGGTGAGCAGTTGCTCTTTAATTTTTCCTCTCTCCGTATTTGAAGGAGCTTCTTTAAAAATAGGCTGAAAAATAGACGTTGTGATTAGTCCTAACCCGTCACAGGCTTCTCCCAAGGAGTTTACAACCCGTCCTAAAAATCCTTCCCCCACAGGAATTTTAAAAGTTTCCATCCTGCTGTAAACAGGTTCATCCGCTCTTATCTCGGCTTCGTCTCCTAAAATCAACACATATACTGCCTGTTGATTAAACCCGGTAATTAAACCTTTGGTGCCGCTCTGAAATTCGACAATCTGCCCGGACATACAAGTAGGAAGACCTTCTATCTTCGCGAGATTTTTCTTTACGCCCTTAACGATGCCTGTTTCTTTTATTTGAAAATGCTGGTTTTTTTCCATACGAGTATCACCATTAAACAATCGCTTCTTTCGTAAATTATGTGTTAGTTTAAGAACTTAAAAATCGAAATCCTTAATATATTTCGGGTTATGTTAACCATAACCGCATTTTCTACGAATACCCCAAACAATCTTACTGATTTATATTTTCTCCTTCAGAAAAAATTGTTCGGTAATATCCACTAATCCTTTTTCTATGTTTTCATCCAAATAAGTTTTTTGAGTTATCTTTTTAATTAAATCCGGATTGTATTTTAATGTAAAATCAAAAATCTCATTTTTTACTTTACCAAGCACCATTTTATTTAAATCATCCAATAAACCTCTTTTTAAAGCGTATAATAAAATTATTTGTCCGGCTAAAGAAACAGGTTTATTTTTATCCTGAATAAAAAGATGTTCAATAGCTTCCCCTCTCTTGAGTTTGTTTTCGATTTCTTCGGACATCCCCGCTTTTATTTTTGTCAAACGCCGTAGCTCCAAATACTGAATGTATTCCAGGCGAAGTTTAGCGGTTAACTCCCGCATAATCGGAGATTGCACTTTATTGCCAATCCTGGAAACGGATAATTTTAAATCCACAGCCGGTCGGAAACCTTCATTGAATAACGCTGAATTTAAATAAATCTGCCCGTCGGTCATGGATATTAAATTAGATGGGATATACCCGGTAACGTCTCCTTCCAAGGTTTCGACTATGGGCAAAAATGTCATTGAACCCGCGCCAAGTTTCGCCTTTAATTTACCCGCCTTTTCCATCAACTGAGAATGAATATAAAATATATCCCCCGGATAAGCGTCCCGCCCGGGATAACGTTCCAGAAGCAAAGAAATCTCTCTATAAGTACGGGCATGATTCGTCAAATCATCAAAAACAACCAGCACATCTTTGCCTTGCCGCATAAAATATTCTCCCACAGACGCGGCGGTATAAGGAGCCAAATATTGTTCTCCCACAGACGCTTGAGCTCCGGCTAACAAAACTATCGTATAATTTAACGCTCCGCTTTCTTCCAGCAGCTGAATTGTCCTGCCCACGTCAAAAAGACTTTTGCCTATACAGCAATATACGCATATTACATCTTTACCCTTCTGGTTTAAAATAACATCCGTGGTTAAACTAGTTTTGCCGGTTATCCTGTTTCCTATTATTAATTCTCTTTGCCCTTTACCTATAGGAATAACAGAATCGATGATTTTGATACCGGTTTCCAACAGTTCTTCTATAATCTCTCTGTCTAAAATAGCCGCGGCTTCTTTAAATACGGGGTAGAAATTTTCTTCTTCAATAGCGCCCTTTTTATCTAATGGTTCTCCTAAAGCATTTATTATTCTGCCTAAAAAATTTTGACCGACCGGCACCATAAAATTTTGCAGTTTACTGACTACCTTATCTTTAGGCTCTACCCTTTCTTTGTCCGTAAAAATAAGCACGGAACTTTCATTTTCATTAAAACCAATTATCATACCCTTGGCACCGTCTTTAAAATCAATTATCTGCCCGCTCATACAACTAGCAAGCCCGCTGACGACAACAATAGATTCTCTCACATCTTCGACCGTACCGATTTCTTTTGTATCCCACATAATCTTTAACCCGTGAATAGTAAATAGTGGATAGAAAAAAATATTTCGCTAAAAACCATTCACCCTTGAACCATCTGCCATTTTATTATCCAATATTTCTCTTTGACTTTTGCCTTGCTTCTTCCAATCTATTGGCAATACTCGCGTCAAGCACTAAATTACCTATTTTTATAATGATTCCCGCTATTAATTCATCTTCCACCTGCTCTTTTATTTCGAATCTTTTATTTGTTCTCTCAGACAAAATATCTTCTATTTGTTTTTTTTCTTTTACATCAAGCGCGTAGGCGCAAATCACCTGCACGTTAGTTATTCCTTCTTCTATTCTTTCCATATCCAACTCTTTTATCCCCAGAATTATTTCTTCTACCAAACCGGTATGTATTTTCTTAACCGCTTCTTTAGGAAGCGCTTCTTTTAAAAGTTCTCCGGCAAAATCGATTGCTTTTACTTCCATTTCCCTGGCAATTTCCAAACGCAGGGCTTCTTTGTTTTTTTGAGCCGTTAATATTATTTTTTCGGATTCTTTTTTGGCTTCTTCTATAAACTTTTCCTTGAACTGTTTAGCTTCTACCTGCGCGGTTTCTTTCATTTTCCTTATTTCTTCTTCGGCTTCCCGCACCCTTTGCAAATAACGCTTCTGCGCTTCCTCATTTTTTTTATGTAATTCCTCGGATTTTATTTCGTTTTCCCTATTTAATTGTTGTAGTCTTTTCAACGCCCTGGCTGTTTCACTGTATAATAATTTTCTTAAAACCAAAACCAACATTACGAACGTCGCTATCTGGATAAGCACTAATTGCAAAATAAACATATTTTAATCCTTTCTTAATTAGTTCGGAATACGTTTATCCCGATATAATCCCCGATGTTGTATCGGGATTACGGGACAAGTTATCAGGGTAAAGCATACTTTGAACTACTTTATTCTTCATTTCCTCCCCGTCTTACAATAAGGACATATTTGCCATTCAATACTCTGTGGTTTGCCGCAAACACCGCAAATTGACTGCTCCAACTCTTTGCCACAATAAGGACAAGCGGCAAAATTTTCCTCAATTTGTCTGCGGCAATTCGGACATAAATAGAACTTTTCTTTTTCGGCATAAGTTACTTTCAAAATTTCTTCTACCGACGTTATCCCATTAAAAACCAAATCCAAACCATTTTCCATCAAAGTTTTCATCCCTGAAAATCTTGAAATATTATACATTGTTTCGCTCGTAAGATTAGCGTCTATCTGGCCCGCGATTTTTCTATCCATTTTCAAAATTTCGAATATCGCGGTCCTGCCTTTATATCCGGTAAAATTACATTCCTTGCATCCTTTCCCATAAAACAATTTTTTTTCTTTTAACTCACCGGTCTTTATTCTTAATAAATTTAAAATTCCTTCTTCAAGTTTTTGTTCAGTCTTGCAATTAGAACAAATCATCCTGACTAATCTCTGGGCTATTACTCCAATAACAATTTCTCCCACCAGAAAAGGTTTGACACCTAATTTTATAAGCCTGATTATAGCCGAAGACGCGTCGTTGGTATGAAGAGTAGATAAAACCAATCTCCCTGTAAGAGCCGCTTCAAAAGCTATTTCTGCCGTATCTTTATCCCGAACTTCTCCTACCAAAATAATATCCGGGTCCTGCCGCAAAATCGAGCGCAAGCCGGTTGAAAATATTATACCAGCTTTCTCGTTTATCTGCATTTGATTCACGCCTTCTATTTCATATTCTATAGGATCTTCTATAGTAACTATATTTTTTTCCGCGGATTTCATATAGTCGATAGCCGCGTATAAAGTCGTAGTTTTCCCGCTTCCCGTCGGACCCGTAACAAATAATAAACCCTTATTGCTCTTCAACAAAGCAATCATATTCCTGAATACTTCCGCGGTCATACCCAAAGCTTCTAATCTAAGCGGTGCTACCGTTTTATCCAGCAACCTGATGACTATTTTTTCTCCATAAAGCAAAGGTAATGTAGCTATACGGGCATCTACCGTTTTCGTGCCGACAATAAATCTGCACCGGCCATCCTGAGGCCTTCTTTTCTCGGCAATATCCAGTTTAGAAATTATTTTGATTCTGGACATCAAAACCTGCTGTAAATACTTAGGGAAAGTAAATTTATCAAACAAAATACCGTCTATTCTAAACCGCACTTTCAAATAAGATTCCGTCGGCTCTATATGTATGTCGCTTGCCCTTTCTCCGGCGGCGGTCATTAAAATATGATTCAAAAGTTCGACTACAGGCGCGTCCTCAACCCCAGTCAAAGTATCTAAAGCTGCTTCTCCCTTCTCTTGAGAAACTTCCTTATATTTATCAAGTTTGATATTTTTTATACTTTCATATATATGTTTTTCAAGGCTGTAATACTTTTCTATGCTGTCTTTTATGTCTTCCTCAAGTGCTATGACCGGCTTGACCTCATAGCGGGTAGTAGCTTTAATGTCATCTACAGCCAACAAATCAAGCGGGTCCGAGGAAGCAACGGTTAAAATATCTTCTTCTAAATTAACAGCAATTAATAAATGCTGTTCTGCTATCTTTTTGGGAATTAATTTTACGATATCCGGATCAAGGGAAAGCGTTTTAAGATCAACAAAAGGAATTCCAAGCTGATATCCTAATGCCGCGTATATTTGCTTGCCGGTTAAAATTCCTTTTTCAATAATAATATTTCCCAACCGTTTATCGGTGGTTTTCTGAATTTCAAGTGCTTCGGACAACTGTTGTGACGTAATAAGCCCGCTTCCTAACAATATTTCGCCTAACTTTTTCCTTTCTTTATCAGCCATTTTTTTCTTCCCTCATATTTTAAATCAGAAAACAAACCATCTAACTCATCCACGGCTTAATCCTTCGACTATGCTCAGGAGGGTCAAAACAGTGGTCTTCGCTCATGGTGACATGCATAGCGGCACCTATATTATCCGCGGCCTTCAGTCCACGATTTTACACCGTCGAAGTATAAAAAACGACACGTAATAAAGCGCCTTTTTCTCCGACACTTCGAATCCTTGACTTTTGTCTTTAACTTCCAAATAATTGAAACAATATCAACAACGCGATTACGGCAATAGCCTCGGCAAAAATAAGCGATATTATCATAGATAATAAAATTTTCGGTGCCGCAGAAGGATTTCTTCCCAAGGCGCGAATAGACGCGTACCCTATTGCCGCAATTACCGCGGAAGGCCCTAAAATGGTAATAAACATCACTAAAATTATTATAACGCTTCTCACTTTTTACCCCTCTTAAATATTATAAAACAATAGCCATATCATTGATAAAAAATTCTTTTTTTGTTATCTCTCCACCAAAGCTGTTAATTCATCATTATAAAAATACATAATTCCTTTTAGAACGGGAATTATTTCTCCATCTATTATAATATCTCCTTCCGCCAAAAGACTTATAATGGGCGCGTGAAAATCCAAAACTTCAAAAACACCTTCTTTCCCCGGCAAAACAACACTTTTTGCCTGACCGTAAAATAAAACCCTGGCATAATCCACTACAGAAACTTTAAACATTTTTACCTCAGAGAATCATGACCTATGTTCCGTACACAAAAACGCTGTTACCGCCTTTGCCTTTGGCGCGATACAGCGCCTCATCAGCCTTGCCAACCAACGCTTCATAATTATCGGCATCTTCCGGAAAAACCGCTATGCCGATACTTAAAGTAACGAACAACTCTTCTGCTCCAATACGCGCTCTTATTCTATGTATTGCCACTGCTTTTAC
Source organism: Candidatus Omnitrophota bacterium (assembly GCA_043822625.1). Taxonomy (GTDB): domain Bacteria; phylum Omnitrophota; class Gorgyraeia; order DAOVKU01; family DAOVKU01; genus JBDRBQ01. The sequence continues at coordinate 7,878 of JBDRBQ010000031.1, forward strand.
CAATCGTCCGCCTACAATTTGTGCTTCTTTTTTATCTTTATTAGGCAATCCTATTAAAAATTCGTCTCCCCCCATTCTGCTTAAAATATCTATTGCGCGTAAATTCTTTTTTAGAACAGATACTATTTCTCTCAAAATAGTATCTCCTACCAAATGTCCGTATCTATCGTTAAAATCTTTAAATCCGTCTATATCTATCATTAAAATCGCGTATTTTACGGTTTTGTCCCTGTTCAATTCCTGCGGCAGTTTACTGGTAACATATTTGCGTGTATAAGCACCTGTTAAAGTATCGGTTATTACCTGTTTATGATGAATGAGCTGCAAAATAAAAAAAGCACCGCTTATTACAGCCAAAAATCCGATAATTATATAAATAATACTCCACGTTACCGAAACCGAAGGCATTTTGCCCCTAAAAATCGATTTTCCGGTCATTTTGATTCTTTCGTCTATACTAAATTTCCCTGCCTGCTTTTGTACCAAAGAAACCAGTGAACCCCCTGCCTGGACAAAAAGTTTTTCAAGCTTAGCCAAATCCTTTTTGAGATTGTTCAGTTTCTCGAGATTAAGTCTGTAATTAGCAATATGTTCTTCTTGTGTTAATCCCGTTAAATTTTGAGCCGCGGTTATTTTTTTCAGATCTGCTACTATGCTGTTCGACAAATACAGCCCTGTCTCGTAAAAGGCGCTTCCTTTAAGCTGTTCCATCATTTTTAATCCATGACTTTCTAAATAATTTATTTCCTTCTCGGGAATACTCCAAACATCTTTTATTTCCAAAATAAACTGCATTGTCTGTTCCGGTTCCAATTCCAGATTTTCTTTGTAAACATAATAAAGTTTTTTATCTATATCGTAGACTATTTCAAATCCTCCGTTATCAACTACATAGTCAGGTTTAAGCTCAGCTGGAAAATACTGCTTCAAAAATACTGTTTTCGCCTTTTCTGACGGATTTGAAATGGAAACATTCCACTTTATTGTCTTGAGATTTTCTATATCCAAATCCTTTTCCTGAAAACCTATTATTTTTCCTTCTTCATAAATTTCGCCCACTAATCTTTTATCAGGCATTACTTCTCCGTATTCTATAATCAATTCCTCTAATGATGCCAAATCTTTTTTTATTCTTTTCAAAATCTGCTGACTTTCTTCATAGCGCGAGATATGTTCTTCTACATTGACCACTGTCTTTGCCTGCGTTGCCGATATTTGTTCCAACCTGCTATAAATACTGTCACCCAGCGTCTTCACCGAAGAGGAATATTCCGTTTTTTCAAGCACCGTCATAATCTTTGCAAGATGATTTTTTAAAAAACTCAACTCATCTTCACTAATAAGCCATACATCTTCTATCTTGACCTGCATTGTTCTGCTTTCTTTAGCGGGTAATTCTATAGTCTGATAAAGATAATAAAGAGCCTTTTCAAAATCATAACCTATATCAAAATCATCTTTATCTATAATATTTTCAGGCTGTATCCCCTTTGGAAGATAAGATTTTATAGGTACTGTTTTGGTCTTTTCGGAAGAAGGATTTGTAATTACCGTTTTTAATATTATATCCGCATTTGCATTATAAAGACATAATAACTGCATCATAAATAGATATATAACTATAATTTTTATCTTTTTCATATTTTTACTCCGGTTACTCGGGCGGAGACAAGCATCGCTCTTACATTATTTACTTCGGACAGGTCTTCGCCCTGTCCCCTGTATGATAGTTAAAAAACAAGTAACCTAAAACTATTGAGTCGAGATCGTCTGTCCCTTGAACTAAAAGTTAGTGTGTAGCAAGATCCGGCTCAATGATTAACTCATAAGTCCCGAACAACCGCTTGGACCAATTTTTTGAGCCTGCATAACAAGGAGGAAATCTCATGAGTCAAAATTTTTCTAACATTGTTACAGTATTCAGACAATCATTCAAATTTAACCGGCTTTGCTCCCATCAATCGCAATAGCGGCGCTTTTCGCGGAAAACGTATGACCGGCGGCGGACGCAAAGATGTCCGCAAGGCTCTTTTTCTGGTCTGTTTAGCTGTGATTCAATTTAACCCGACTCTAAAAAAATTCTATAACCAGCTTGTCTCATCAGGTAAAGCCAAAATGACCGCTCTGGTAGCAACGATGCGAAAACTTATTGTCATTTTAAATTCTATGTTAAAGAACAATCAATGCTGGAATTGCAATCTTTGCGGTTGACTTTTAACACAACCGCTACACAAGCCTACCCCCAATTAAGCAGACATCTTACGTTTTTTTCGCCCCACGTTTTTCTACGTCTAACATCCTACGTACCGCGATCCCTATTCCATCTCGAACCAGGTTTGTACTACAGGCTCCTCTGTGGTTTGCTGCATGAGGGTTTTAGTTACTTCCAATAATGCTTTTAGTTCACTTAGCTGGTTGGTTAGCCCTCCTATGCCTCCTTGTCCTGCCGCTACCCCTATCTCTTGTAAAGCTCCTTCATATCCTTGATTGCCTACTATCTGTTTTAGTTCCGCCAGACTGGCGTTGATAGTATTGTATATCTCTTCTGTGCCGGCCGCGTTTACTTGTGTGGGTATTTCTGTTATGCTTGTTTGTAATTCCGCCATGGTTGTTTTTAAGGTGTTTAGCATGTTGTAGGCTGTATCAGTTTTTCCGTTGAAGTTTATTTCGTTTCTTAGACTTTGTATTTCTTCGTAGGCGTTTTGCGCGTATGTTGAGGTAGCGTCGCTAAGACCGGTGGCCTCATTAACTTCGGCTATCTTCCCGAATATAGTTTTATCATCGACCGTATCTTCGGGGGTTCCTATATAAGTCTCTAAGTTTCCTGTATCGCTTTGTAGATCTTCGGCTGTGTATGTTCCCCATTTGCTGATTATATTGTTTATATCCGTTTGCATGCTTGTAAGATCGGTGTTGGTATCTTCTACGGTGCTTTGTATGCTGGTTATTTTGCTTGTTAGACTCTCGAGGTCGCTATCTATGCTGTCTATTTTGCTTTCTATACTGCTGAGGGCTGATATGCCGGTGACGGTTAAGCTGATACTGTCTATGCTGTTTTTGCTTGCTTCACTGCATATTACCGTATAGTCTCCGGTACCCCAGCCGCTTGTTAAGGTGAGGTCATATTCATATACGCCTGTGCCGCCTATTTCACTCATGGAGGCTGCGTCTACTCTTTTGGTGTTATTGGCATCGTATACGTCTATTTTGGGACTTAGTCCTGTATCTGTTTTGTATCTTATGGTTACGGTATCATCGCTCTCTACCGTCGTTTCCCGGTTTAGTATCTTTGCTTTGGGCCCTTTATCTAATTCGGCTATGATGTCTTGTTTGGCAGTGGTTATATTGCCTGACAGAGTAGTGCCGGTATCTATGAGTATTTCGTCTACGTTGCTACTAATGGTGTCTATATTTGTACCAAGACTGCTGAGTGTAGCGGGTAATGTTGTACCGGTGTATTCTAAAATAGAACTTGCTATCGTACTTACAGTATCTATCTTGGTCTCCATACTTGTTAAACTCGCTGATATACTACTTATATCTATAGTAAGGTTTTGCGTATAAGTCGTTCCTTGATACGGCAATTGTACGGTTGCATAATAACTTGTGCTTGCAATATATGCCCCCGAAGATCTTACAGTATTCATAGTGTATATTCCCTGATTATCCGGTGAAGAATCTGTTTTTCCGGTTATGGTTACCGGGCTACCGTCACCTTCATATATGTTAACCGTAGCTGTGCCGCTTAACTCGCTGGTTATCACCTGCCCCCCCTGCTCCAACCATACCAAAAACTCCAAGCGTGTACTTGAAATATATTTATAGGTTGCCTCTAAATTATATTCTTTAGAGGATATGGGAGAAGTTGAGAAACCGCCAGCACTGGAAAAATCACTTTCTACACTGCTTATGTAATAGTTTCTGGATTTTGTTTTAAAGGAGTACGTCATTCCTATAGATAACCCGCTCACTGTTACCGTACTCCAACTACTTATAGGCTGCCATACAGCGCTTGCTCCTATGCTTCCGCCTGCCTGCACGTAGTTACCGCCTCCGACTGCCGGAGTTATATATATACAATAATATAAATTATCAACTTCATTTGAATTTTTATTTACTATAATATCTAATGACTCCGATGTAGCGTTTTGTACTGTGGGAGCCCCTGGTGTATACGGTTTTACCCCGACATCGGTTGTAGTTTCACTCACTGCAGAAGTATTACCATAGCTGTCGGCTAAGGTTGATTTTATAGCATTGAAATAGGACTGTCCATTTAAAGTGCCGCCTACACTTATAGTTGCCACCGGGCTTAAGGTACCTGTGCTTCCAGCTATTCCTCCTGAGTATCCTGCCCCGTTTAAATCATAATAAAAGGTTGATACGGCACCGCTTGAATTGCTGTCTGTCCACTGAGAAATTAATTGTATGCTTGTACTTCCTGCCATAGGACTGGTTACAAAGCCGGTGGCACTGCTTATTACAGGCACTTTGGTATCTAATATAAAGGCAGCCGTAACTTCGTAGCTGGGGCTTGTGTAGGTGCCGTCATTTAATTTTAATTTAAAATACACCTCTAAATCTTCGGTATTATTTGAATCTGTACCCCCCCCCCAGTATAAATCTATGTGGTCTGTGCCTGTAGGTGTAGCAGTTATAGACGCAGTTGTACCGCTTAGAGTCGCATTACTCCATAAAGAATTATCGAGTGAATATTGCGCTAAACTGGGGGTTGCGGTTACATTGCAGGCATTACTTTCTATATCATTAGCGGTATAGCTTATTCTTACTTTACCTGTACCGTCTGTTAATTGACTGCCGCTGATATAGCTTACCCATGGAGACCCTCCTACATTGAAAGCGCTGGAACTTGCTGTGGTTAAGTCTCCTGAAGCTGCCTGTAAAGTATATCCATATCCAGGCTCATTTATGCTTAATGCTACTGCCCCTGGATAAGTCGCTATTCCTAACACAGCGGCAATTGTAGCTGTGCCGCTAAGCGTACCATTATTAGGATTATTATTTATACTTATGGTCACAGCATCTGTGGCAGAAGTAACAGTATTCCCATACTCATCTTGTATAGTAACAACCGGCTGAGTTAAAAATACTTCTCCCGCGACAGAATCAGAAGGCGAGGTTGTAAAAATGAGTTTATTTTTTTCTCCAAAACCTACTTCCGTATCTGTAGAATATTCCACCATCGCGTCTCCGTCCCCACTGCCGCCGGTATATACCATGCACGATAAATCCGGACTTAATTTAGATATAACCACATCATAATACCCTGGACTATTTTGCGTCTGGTCCCATGCCCCGTCCGTGGTAGGATAATCAGTGCCGGTGGTATATCCTGCCACATATACATTGTTTGAGGCATCAAGAACAATGGAATTCTCACGATCATCACCTGTTCCCCCCAGATAAGTAGAAGCGCTAACCGTTGTTAAATCAGAAGGTAGCTTCGATACAATTAAATCCCAATTACCCGCAAAACTCTCATCATATGATGCCCCGCTTATTACCGGATAATTGGCGGCGCAGCTATGCCCCCCTATATATACATTGTTTGAACTATCAAGAGCAATGGATATTCCCAAATCATGTAAAGTCCCGCCTAAATAAGTAGAGGCGCTAACCGCTGTTAAATCAGAGGGTAGTTTGGATACAACTATATCATAATATCCATACCCATTTTGCGTCCGGTCATATGCCCCGCTTGTTGTCGGATAATTGGTACTCATACTACATCCTACTACATATACATTGTTAGCGCTATCTATAACAATATCCAATCCCTGATCATTTAGATCTCCACCAAGATAAGTAGAGGCGACAAGTGTTGTTAAAGTAGCGTTTAGTTTGGACACAACTATATCACTATACCCATATGCATTTTGCAAGTCCCTCATATATGCCCCTTCCGTGGTAGAATAATCAGTGCTGTAGCTTTCTGCTGTTATATACACATTGCCTTCCCCATCCAACGCCATAGCAACAACCCCTGTTGCATATGGTTCGAAACTATTTCCTCCCAGATAAGTAGAAGCGCTAAGTGTTGTTAAATCAGAGGTTAGTTTGGATACAACTATATCATAAGCATACCCTGGACTATTTGGTGTCTGGTCCCATGCCCCGCCCGTGGTAGGATAATCAGTACTCTCCGCAAATCCTGCCACATATACATTGTTTGAGGTATCAAGAGCAATGGATGTTCCATAATCATGTGAAGACCCGCCCAGATAAGTAGAAGCGCTAAGTGTTGTTAAATCAGAGGTTAGTTTGGATATAAAGATATCATAACCACCATTGCAACTTATACCATATACTCCGGCAGTTACCGGATAATTGGTGCTGGCGGTATATCCTGCCACATATACATTGTTTGAGGCATCAAGAGCAATGGATATTCCATGATCATATGAAGACCCGCCCAGATAAGTAGAAGCGCTAAGTGTTGTTAAATCAGAGTTTAGTTTGGATACAACTATATCATAAGCATACCCTGGACTATTTGGTGTCTGGTCCCATGCCCCGCCCGTGGTAGGATAATCAGTGCTGGCTGTAAATCCTGCCACATATACATTGTTTGAGGTATCAAGAACAATGGATTCTCCAAAATCCGATGAATTCCCGCCCAGATAAGTAGAAGCTAATAAAGGGTCAAAAACAAATGTGCCTTCGCCGTCCCAGGCAGAAGAAATTTGGACTGAATTGGTAAATAGTGGATGGTGAATGGTGAATGGTAAATGCTCTTTTGGGGTCAGATCTTCACATTTGACATTTTCCTTTAAAAAGGGGCCTGGCCCCTTTTTGCCCTTCACTCCCACTGGTGACTCGGTGACTTGGTGACTTGGTGACCCGATAATATATTCCGCTTCTATTGCTTTCGTGTTTCCATTCTCGTCTATTACATACGCGAATGGTACTTCTTCCGTAAATTCGTATCCGTCGAATTGTATGGTTAATTGATTCGGGCGGATACATCGGTCTGCATCTACGTTTCCTGACACCGAACAGGCAGGCCTGTTCCCTACATTAGAAATCTCCCCCATCCCCTCTTTTTCAAAGAGGGGTATCTTCCCCCTTTCGTAAAGAGGGACTGAGGGGGATTTTTTTTCTGGTGTCTGGTAACTTTCACTCGGGCAGACACAGGGGTCTGCCCCTACAATTAAATCAAATTCGTCTACTTCGACAGGCTCAGTACTCAATGTAAAATTTCGTTCACTGGCATAAGTTAAGTTTATATCTTCCAGCGAAACCCCTTCCGGTATTATGATTTCCTTTTCTATTTGATTCCCTTTTGGATAAAATCTAAATATTATTCCATTTTCAAAATACGCCCAGATTTCATTATATGTATTTAAACTACTTACCCATTTACTTGGATCATTACCTTTAAAATATGACTGCTTTTCTTCCCGCTCTCCCTTAGCTTCTATCTTTACAGGATTCTTGCCGTTAAGAGTTATATATAAATTATATGAACGATATGATAAATTAAAATTAGATAATAGTAATTGGGGATTGGAGATTGGAGATTGGTGCGAAAAGGAAAAGGGGGAAAAGGGGACAGCTCCCTTTTTACGTCCATCGTCCCTCGTCCCGCATCCCACGTCTTTATATGCTGTTTCCAGCCACATCTCTCTTCCGTTTGTTTTTACAAATCCGATTTCTTTTAATTTATCTATTTTACTTTGCGGTAAGTCCAATTCTTCTTTCGCATATTCTTCCCAGTCCGGCTGTTCTTTCAGTACAATTATATTTCCTTTTTGGTATTTTACAGGCTTGACAAAATTTAATATTATTTCATTGTCGTCTTTTATCAGAAAATATCCCCACGGTGTCTTGGCATAATATTTTATGCTGTCGTAAAATTCCGCTGTGTCCATTTGATTCGGGCGGACACAGGGGTCCGCCCCTACGTCCTTCGTCCCGCGTCCCACGTTTACCCTCTGGTGACTTGGTGACTTGGTGACCTGGCAACTTGTTAATTGCCCTTTGTTTTCTACCCATCTTATGTCGTTTAACAGCGAAGCCTCTTTTATCTTTTCCAATAATGCTTCTTTGTTAAAAATTGCGGCTGGGCTATCCGCGCCCACTGCTGTATGCGCAATAGAGAGTGTTATTAAGAATATCATAGTTAAAAATATTGTTGTCTTTTTCATTTTTGTCCCTTGAATTGGTGCATAGTGTAATAGTGAACGGTGAATAGTCTTGAAAAATTTTTACTATCTACTATTCACTATTTAACCATTCACCATTGTCATGGTGCTGTACGCGCTAATCGGCCGCCATGTTCTTTATAACGAGAACTTACACTTGTGCTATCTGCCCAGCGACGAACTGACACAGTGATATTATCTAATCCTCCCAGACAACCACCGCCTCTAAAACCAGCTCCGGTGTCTGCCGTCACTTCACTGGTAACATACCCCGGCCAATCTGAATTAGTGGCATTGCCGTTTGCTGATAAACTTCCATCTCCATGTGTACCGGTATAAGCTCTTCCCGTTGAATTCCCCACAGTAACAGGCCTTTCATCTACATTTGCCGATAATTCCATATTACCATAATATCCTGCTCCTGCCTGTTCTCTTGTTGATGTAGCTGTCGCAAACATACCCACTTTTACAGGTCCATCCGGCAAACAGCTTACATAATTACAATTTGCGCCTGCTGTCCCTGAAATTTCATTTAAAGCTCCGGTATTAGTTAAGCTACTAAAAGCAGTTATATTTGTCGTGCCCCAAGCATATTCATCATCCACAGGACTATTTGACCCACGACAAGCTTTTTCAAATTCTAATTCCGTTATGGGTCTTAAACCTGCCCAATCTCCATAAGCCACTGTATCCATCCAAAATAAATAATTACAAGCAATCCACTCTCCATCAGCTGATTCATTAAATATTCCATTTCCATTTAAATCACAGCCAAAGGTTATGGGATCTGTCGTTCCGTTTCCTGCGGCGGGACAACGAATTCCCTGACGATCACTTACTAAAGCAGTACTGTTCATTACATATACATTGGTTATAGTGTCTGTTGACACGTCGGTTTCTGTACGTGTGTTTTGCTGAGTCCTGGTTAACGTATTCAAAAAATCTCTATATTGACCCTGTGTTATCTCATATTTCATAAAATAAAAAGCATTATAACCCTTAGGGAAACCCGCGGGAATAGGACCGGTTCTGTCCCCGGCATAAGCATTATCTGCATCATAATAAAGATTACCGGCAGTATCAGCCACGGTTATAGCGTCCTCGGAACTTATCTGAAAAACTGTTCTTGGCGGACCTGTTTCCCCCTCATAAAAACAATTATCATTATCGTTGTCTATATCTCCTACATAAAAACTCCCTTGCGGAATATATACCATCTCTATCCCAAATACTTTTAGACTTACCGTATCCGCCGGTGATAATCCATCCGCGTTCCAATCCCATACAAATTGTATGTCCGCAGTACTTACTGCTTCCATAGCGTTGTTGTCCGCGCTTCTTTGCAGAAATGCCCCTTTCTTATCCGTAGGTACTACTATATCTAATCCTGTCCCCGTCCCCTGCGAAAATCCCGTCGGATTTATGCCGCTGGTTTTTAATGTAGCGTGACTCCACGTCGTTCCTGAATCTGTAGAATATTTTATGAACATCCAGGTCGCGTCGTAATTTATCCCGTTTCTCCATGAATTTTCCCATGATATATCAAACTGCACTTTACAGGTTTGCGCGGATGTGCTTTGTTCGGTTATGGTCGCGTTACTAATGCTCAAATTATTGGCGGATACTTCACCATACCAGAGCATTAATATACCGAACACTAAAACATAACTTCCAAAATTAAAATATCTTCTTACCCTTTTCATTTCTTTCCCCTTGCATAAGGTGTTTGAATAATCAACTTTAATTAATTTCCCGATTTCTATATTCGGACAGGTACTATCCCTGTCCCTACAATTTCTTTGATATCTTCACGTCCTGCTTCCCACTGTTTCAAGCGTCCTCGCAAACGCGGACGCCCTACGTTTTTTAGCCGTACCCCAACAAAAAAACCTAAGGCGACCTGCCTTAGGTTTACTAAAATATTTCCTTATTTACAATAAATGCGTGATTCATGGAATATCTTCAGTAACCTGGCAATGCCGACTTTTTGGCACCCATGGCTTTGCGTCTCCCGATTGCTCGAAATTTGCCCTTTTCGGATATCCTCGTATCCCATATCGTTTTATCAATTAACACTATCCCCACTTATAAATATATCATATTAATAGACATAGTTCAAATACTATTTTCTTTTTTCCAAACCTGCTCCTGCAATTCCCTTTCGGTAACCCACTCTTTAACCTTAGCCGCGTCTTCCGCATCCGGTCTTATTTTTAAGTACATTTTGTAATGATAAATCGCTTTTGGACGGTTATTTTTGTGGATGTCGTATATTACGGCAAGGTTATAATGAGTTTCCGCGTCATCCGGTTTTACTTCCAGAACTTTCATGTATTCGCTAATAGCTTTATTGTACTTCTCCGCTTCATCGAAAATAACGCCCAGATTATAGTGCATAAGAGCCGCTTCTCTTTTAAGTTTTTCAAGGTAAGCTTTTGTATCCGAAAACTCCTCCATTGCTTTTTTTAATTCCTTCTGCAAAGTATCATTTTCCCGTACAAAATTTTTTTTATCTTCTTCAAGTCCGCTTACGTTATTATTCAATTTATCAATTTGCTTCCGGTATTTCTTATTTTCTTTTTCTATCGTTTCATTTAAACGTTCTTCGCAGATTTTTTTTGCCTCGGCAATTTTTTTGTTTAATTTTTCCCTCACTTCGTTAACAGGTTCTATTTCCTTTTGCAGATCTTCTATCTGCGCGGATAAAAGCACCTTGTCTTCAGCAAGTTTATTTTTCATGTCATTTAAATTTATAATACCTGCTTCAAGAACTGTAATTCTCGCGTTTAAACTCTCTCTTTGAGCAGTATAATCTTTTAATTTTTTAAGCAGGTTTTCCCTTTCCTGGCTCAGGCTTTCCAATTTACTTTCTAACCCTATTTTGTCTTCGGTCAAAGCGCGATTTTGTGTTTCAAGTTCATTTATCCTGTCTTCGAATTGCTTGTTTATAGACTGCCTTATTTCATCCTCCACTTCTTCACTGATTTTTGGAGCTTCAATAACTTCCTCCGCTTCCGGTTTTTGCCGCCACCACGCCCCATTCCCCAAAGAAGGAAAAATAAACACCAAACTCAAAATACTTATAACCTTAATTACTCTGGACATTTTCTGCCTCCGGTTTATTGGTTTTTTGGGTTTTTTGCACCTCATAGCCTCTTAATGCTTTAGGCTTTTTTTCTTCATCTCTTACATCCTTATCTCCGCTTATTATATGCGGAGTAAGAAAAACAACCAACTCTGTTTTTTCCGTATCCATGGCTGTCTGCCTGAAGGCCATACCCAAAATAGGGATATCGCCAAGGATAGGAAATTTTTTGACTTCTTTTATATTTTCATCTTTCCTCAATCCGCCGATTACAATAGTAGTGCCATCTTTTACCATAACCTCTGTTTCTGCTTCAGTGGTATCAACAACCGGTATTTCATTACCCGTCGGAGTAACATATGTCCTGGCGACACTGCTTACCTCGCTGCCAACCTTCATGGTAACATAACCATCCTCGTTGATAACAGGCGTTACTTTCAACTGCACACCAACATCCAGAAAGGTAACCTCTTCGGCAGTGGTAGTAGTGGTCTGACCTGTGGTGGTAGTGGTGGTTACATAAACTTCCCGCGTTCCTATATGTATTCTCGCCTCTTGTTTATTAACTACCGCTATGCTGGGACTGGATAAATTTTTAGTCTGCCCGAAGGTCTTTAAAATCTGCATAGTGGCGGTAAAATCATCCGCTCCCAGAGTGCCTACGGTAAGCGTTCCATAAGAAGAAGCGGTAGAAGAAATGGGGAAAGTTCCCGACAAATCCAAACTGTGTAAAGAATCATCCCTGAATAAACGTTCCCAGTCAATACCCATATCGAAATCATCCGATAAGGTTACTCTGATTATTTTTGCCTCCAGTAATACTTCTTTCGTCTTCTTATCTAATTCCTTAATTATTCCTTCGGCTTCAGTCATTCTGTCGGCAAATGCTCTTACTATGATCTGGTTGTTTCTCTCGTCTGCTATAACCGAACCGGTTTTCTGAGCGTCTAATTTTTTAGCCAAAATTTCCTGAACATCTTTAGCCTGAGCATACTGTAAAGGGAAAACAGTGGTAATCCCCGGTTGATCTATTTTTTCTATAACTTCATTCATTTGATTGATACTATCCGGAACATCCACCATAACTATAACCCCTGACTCCTCGTCTATTGCGAGTTTACCCATATCGGTTTTTAGAGCGGTTAACAACTTGAAAATATATTCAGGTCTGGCATAAGTAAGTTTCACGGTTTTAATCTGCCTGCGGTCTTTAAATTCGATACCGTGGACGGCTTTATATTCATCTTCCGTCATAACAAAAATAATATCTCCCTTTTGTTCGTAAGCAAGATTATTGGCCAAAAGAATAATTTCGAGGGCATCGGCAATTTTTACGCCTTTTAAAAATAAAGAGACTTTACCGGTAACTTCATTGGTAGCTACAATATTGATATTCCCCTTTTGGCCGAGAAATTTCAGCACATCGACTACATCCATTCCCCGCAGGTCAATAGCTACTTCTTTATTAAAACCGGCCAACCGGGAAAAATCAACTTTACCGGTTTCTTCGCAAAAAACATTAACACAGTAAAACATTATTCCTGTTATTACGATAATAAAACTTAAAATACCTTTTTTCATGCTCCTTAAGCTCCGTTTAAAATTCGTTTGTACTTATTTTGGTTTTATCTCTAATCGTTTTTTTTATAACGACTTTTACATAAGTTCCATCGTTTCATTGTTATATTCTAAAATCACCCTGTCTTCTAAAATCGCTTCTATCCTGATACCTCTAATAGTCTCTCCAATTTTAAGAAAATAGGTCTTTTTTTCCTGACTATTTTCAATCATTGCCTCCGGAACATCTCCCCTGTATATCCCCACTAAGTTTAAATCTTTGGCCATTTCACTAAGCGTCGACGGCCCCCCTATTTTTACCTGCTCTGTTTTTGGAAGCACCGGATTAAATATATCTCTTTTCGCGGCAACATTTAAATAAACCGACAGCGGTTCCAAGAGAACAACCGGATTTCTTTTTAATTGCCCCGCGGAAGGGATAGAAATTCTTTCATAAAGTTTTTTCGCGCCGGGAGAAAGCCGGATAAAATCCATCAATAAAAAACCAGCCGAAACACACAGGATACCAATAAGTACTTTATTTAAAACCGCTACATTAAGTTCCTCAAAAGATCCTTTTTTTAAACTATCTATTTTTCTAATGATATTTATTGTATATTTTTTTATTTTTTCTCTTAAAAATTCAGTTTTTTTAGCGGTTTCCGAAGTTTTATCTGTTTGTTGTTCACCTTCCGTGTTTGCCTGCTCAATTATTTTAAATAATCTTTCTTCTGGGGAAATATCATTCATCGGGTTCATCCTTTACGCTCCCGCGAAACTAACTTCTTTATCAAACAATTTAGATACTATTTCCTTATCTACAAAATCCTTTTTTTCCATTACTAAATTTTCGAGGGCATCGTGGCAAAGCATGGTAATTTTACGGGGGTATCCTCCCGAATAATTGTAAATTTCATCGACGGCTTCTTCCCTGAATAACACCGGAGAATTTCCATCGTAACCGGCTCTTTCCAAACGAAAGAACATCATCTCTTTAGTTTCCTCCCTATTCAACGGTTGAAGCATATATTTCAAACTTACTCTGTCCCAAAAATTCTCCATCTTCTTCAGCCGTTCCAAAAGCTCGGTTTGTCCCATTAAAACAACCTGCAAAATTTTATATTCATTTGTCTCGTAGTTCAAAAGCACCCGCAATATTTCAAGACACGGCGCGGAAAGTTTCTGGGCCTCATCGATTAATAAAACAATCGTTTTTTTCTCCGTAACTCCTTTTCTAAAAAGATGCTCTTCTATCTTTCTGATACAATTAACCGATGATAAACGCCGGGCAGGTAATTCTATTTGAAAAAGTTCCGCGAGGTATAACAAAAATTCCCGTTCGGAACGGGAGATAGGATTTAACATTACGTAAAACAAAATATCGTCTTTATTTTCATCTTCCGATTTCAAAATCTGAAAAAGACGACGGGCTAAGGTAGTCTTACCTGTCCCAACATTTCCCAACACCACCGACAACCCTCGTTTAAGTTTGATGGCGACTCTTAATTTATAAAGAATGGCTTTGTGTTTGGCGGATAAATAAAAAAATGCCGGGTCCGGACTAGTAGAAAAAGGTTCTTTAGCCAAACCAAGCATATTATAATAACTCATATGTTATCCGCCTGTAATTTTAAATTACAACTTTTTTTAATTTCTACTAACTATTACACACACCTTTTTAATGTATTTCAAAACAACATTTTACTATAAATATTATTTTGTATTATTTAATAATAACTATACCTAACATTATTTTTTTTGTCAAGACTATTACCCCTGACCGAATTGACTCACATTAAATGTTACCCAAAAATTTAAAAAACAGCTTCGTTGACTCATAATTCATGTTACTATTAGGCTTTTGAAAAATATTATAAAATCCCCCTTATTCCCCCTTTTACAAAGGGGGAAACTTAAAGTTCCCGCTTTCTTAAAAAGAGACGTGCCTGTCTGCCATAGGCAAGGTAGGCATGTCCCGGAGGTAGGGGAAATTTTTAGCAGTTGCTTTGACAAAAATTCCATCTTGTATAAGTCTAATGTCACTCTGCTGGAGAAAGTCATTATTGAACCCAAAATCTTTAAATTTGCTTTTCCAGGGTAACATCTATTTTGAGTCAACAAATCCTTCTTTTCGTCTTATTCGGTAACATTTATTAATGACGCAACTGGCATGGGTTTATATTGACATAAAAAGAAGTATATAGGTATAATGAATGAAATGCCAGGGTGATATAAATGTAAAAATGATCTAACGTAGGGGCGGACTGGCATGTCCGCCCGTAATAATATAAAATTATTTGATAATTATTATACCAAAAAATCAAATAAATAATTTTAAATAGGGACAGACACCGATTTAAAGGATGCCCTTTTAATAGAGCAAAATATTTGTAATATATTTTATTCCGATTGCCATTAAAATTATTTTTGAGATTTAATGGGCATTTAAGGGGCCCTTTTTTTGTCCTACCCGCTACTTCGCGGCATGTTCAGGCAGGTGAGCTTGGATGTTAGGTATAAAAAATAATATAATATAAATGAAAAAACAAACAGAAAACAATCAAAATTTACAATCATTAATGAATATCGGGCCAGCTATAGCAAGAAGACTTCATTCAATAGGAATCTCTACATCCGCTCAATTAAAAAAATCTAATCCAGAAAAGGTATATGAAAAATTAAAAAAGAATGAAGGCGGTGTTCTTGATAGATGTGTATTATATGTATTACGAGGTGCTATATTAAACACCCCTTGGTGGGTTTGCAAAGACTGGAAAGGAGAGAAAAAATGACAAGTACAATAGCCAGACCTAATGTTGAATCTATATGATCAAATTTGAATTTATCATTACAGAATAATGATAAAGCTTACGGGCGGATACATGGATCCGCCCCTACAATATCTACAATTATTCTTTATTCAAACAATTTCGTGGATAGGTATCTTTCTCCGGTATCGGGCAATATAACGACTATCAGTTTGTTTTTGTTCTCTTCCCTTCTTCCGATTTCGATAGCCGCCCATAACGCCGCGCCTGAAGAAACGCCTGCTAAAATACCTTCTTCTTTGGCGAGTTTTTGGGTGGTAAGAACGGCATCTTCATCACGTACTTTAATTATCTCGTCTATTATTTTCAAGTTTAAGACTTCGGGTATAAACCCGGCTCCTATACCTTCTATTTTATGAAGGCCTGCTTTTCCGCCTGAAAGAACCGCGGAATTTGCCGGTTCAACCGCGATTACTTTAGCTTGTGGTTTTCTTTCTTTGATTACTTCACCAACTCCGGTAATTGTACCTCCGGTGCCTACTCCGGCAACTAAAATATCTATCTTTCCTTCTGTATCCCGCCAGATTTCTTCGGCGGTGGTTAAACGGTGAACTTGAGGGTTGGCTTTATTTTTGAACTGCTCTAAGATAATAGAATTGGGTGTGGTTGAACGCAGTTCTTTTGCTTTGTTTATGGCCCCCATCATCCCTTCGTTTCCGCTCGTCAAAACCAATTCAGCTCCGAGACTTCTAAGTAATTTACGGCGTTCTGTGCTCATTGTTTCGGGCATAGTCAAAATTAAACGGTATCCTTTCGCGGCGCAGACAAAGGCCAGAGCGATGCCGGTGTTGCCGCTGGTGGCTTCGATAATTACGGTATCTTTTTTTATACTGCCTTCTTTTTCAGCGGCTTCTATCATAGCCAGCCCTACACGGTCTTTAATGCTTGCCAGAGGATTGAAAGATTCCAGTTTGGCGTATATTAACGCATTGGAATCAACGGCGATTTTATTTAATTTCACCAGCGGTGTGTTTCCTATTAATTCGGTTATGTTTTTTCCTGCCTTAATCATCAAGGGCTCCTTTAGTTATTTCTATCATTCTCGGTTCTTTATATCCGCTGACTGAGTATTTTTTATCTATAATATATAACAGAAAAAAAGCCAGAACCAAAGCGGCAATTCCTATGCCGAAAGAAATGAATTCGTTTAGTCCCAGCCATAAACCAAAAACTATGCCTGCCGTGAACAAAAGAGCCGGTATAAAATAAAGCACAAAGGATTTTCTCATTATAGCGGAAGAAAACATTTCAATCTCCACCTCATTCCCTTTTTCGGCATTCAAGGTGTTTTCTATCTCTATTTGTCTGAATTTATCATCGCTTGATAGACAGGTTTCTTTTGAAGAACAGCTTCGGCAGGCGTCTTTCGATTCCATTAAGACCAAAACTCTATCTCCTTTTTTACTTATGACTGTTCCTTTTTCTATCATTTAATTATATCCATTTCCCTGAAATGACGGCGCCGCATTTCGGACATTTGCCGTCTTTCAATAAATTCTTTTCTATATTATAGCCCCATCTTTTAATCAGGGGCTCATTGCATTTAAAACAATACGTGTGCTGATATTTAGTCGTCGGAACATTGCCGGTGTACACGTAACGCAGGCCGTTTTTGTGTCCTATCTCTACTGCCCGCTCTAATATAGGTGTTCCTGTGGAAGGCAAACCGGCCAGTTTATAAGTCGGGTAAAAAGCGGTTACGTGCCAAGGAACATCTTTGCCCATTTCCGTAGAAATAAAGCGCGCTATTTCTTTTAAGTTTTCTTCATCGTCGTTTAAGGTCGGAATAATCAAAGTGGTAACTTCTACCCAGATTCCATATTTTACCATTAATTTCAAATTTTCCAAAACAGGTTTTACTTTAGCCGCGCAGACCTTTTTATAAAAGTCATCGCTAAAAGATTTTAAGTCAACGTTGGCCGCGTCGAGAAAAGGACGGATGGTTTCCAGTGCCTGAGTGCTCATGTACCCGTTGGTTACGAAATTATTTTTCAGGCCTTTTTCTTTGGCGAGTTTGGCTATATCAAGAGCGTATTCAAAAAAGATAGTCGGTTCGGTATAAGTGTAAGAGATGCTTTGGCACCCATATGCCAAAGCGGTCCCGACAATTTCTTCGGGTGAAACATCGCGTCCTAAGCCCACCTCTTCTTTAAGCGGCTGGGATATGTCCGCGTTCTGGCAATGCAGGCATCTGAAATTACAACCTATGGTAGAAATCGAAAAAGAAGCCGAACCGGGATAAAAATGAAACAGCGGTTTTTTTTCTATAGGGTCCACGTTTTGAGCAATAGCTTTACCATAGACCAAACTGTATAAAATTCCTTTTCTGTTTTCTCTTACTCCGCAAAAACCACGCTTCCCGTCTTCGATAACGCAGAATTGATGACATAAAAAACAAGAAACTTTTTTATCTTCCAGCTTTTTATAAAACAAGGCTTCTTTCATAATTTATAGTTTTCTCCTAACCAGTTCAAAGTACATTTATCGGTTGTCAGTTGTTAGTTAGTCATGAACCGCGTGTACAATTTTAATTTTGTATTGCTCTATTCGGAAAGAAAATCTTTAAAAATCTCCCCTCCCCCCTCTTTTACAAAGAGGGGAATGAGTGCCGGCGTTCATTAAAACTCGGGCTTTCGTAAAACAGCCCCCTTTTCGCAAAGAGGGCGTTAATATGAATCTTATATGTTTTTGGTAAAAAAACTTTTTAAGTTTTGGACGAATCACTGTACTTCTTTTCTCTATTCAAAATTTTCAGAAAAGCTTCTACTGCCTCCGGGTCAAACTGCGCGCCGGAATATTTTGTTAGTTCCTGAACAGCCTTTTTTTGGGTTAGTGATTTACGGTAAGGCCTAGTTGAAATCATAGCGTGATAAGCGTCCGCTACCGCCAAGATTCTGGCCCCTTTTTCTATTTCTTCACCTTTTAATCCCTGGGGATAACCCTTGCCGTCGAATCTTTCGTGATGCTGTTTTATGAGTTCTATAACGCCGCCTCTTGGTTCCTTTAGAAAAGTAAGCGGTTCAAGTATAGCGGCTCCTTTAAAGGGATGTTTTTTTATTTCGAGCCATTCTTTATTGGTAAGTCTTTTCTTTTTAGTCAATATATAATCACTAATGCTTATTTTGCCGATGTCATGAAGCTGGCAGGCTCTTCTTATGTTTTCGATATCTTTTTCAGGGAAACGCATTTCTCTGGCTATCTTGAGCGCGAAAGCGGTAACATATTTAGAATGGCTGTAGGTATAATGGTCTTTGGCATCTACTACTTCGGCTAAAACAGTTACCGACCTCAGATAAACGTCCTCTAAATCTTCATAAAGTCTCGCGTTTTCGACAGCAATTGCTATTTCCCATGAGATAGAACTGAGCAGGCTCACTTCTTCATTTTTAAATCTTCTTATTTTTTTAGTTGTCACCATTAAAACGCCCATGGATTTGCCGATGCCGGATATAATAGGAACGGCGCAATAACCGCATAAGCCTTCTTTTTGCACAGCTTTTTGTGTAGAAGTAGGATAAATAGAAAAATCTTCCACAAAAACAGGTTCTTTTGTCCTTGCCGCCTGTGCCGTCAATGTTCCCGAATCTAAGGATAGACTCCTGACGGCTTCAACAAATTCATCGGACAAACCTGTTTTCGACCGCAGGACAAGACTATTATTTTTATGATTAAGAATATAAATCGCGCCGATTTCTATGTTTAGGGCGGTTACAACTTTTTTCAATACTTCATTAAGCATTTCATCCATGTCCAAGCCCTGTTTTATGGAAAGATTTATATCGTACAAAGTAGAAAGTTCTTTGGCGGTTTTTTTAGCTGAAGAGCACATAAGAACATTTTCTATGGCCGCAGATATTTTGTTATTTAGCAAATCAATCAGTTGAATTTCCTCCAGTTCAAAAAAGCGGTCTGAATAACTACCTAATTTCAACACAGCTATAATTTTATTGCTGTGACTTTTTAAAGGTAAAACAACAGAAGTTTTAATGCCGGCTTCTTTTATTTCGGGCCAGATATCCGCGCACAAAGAATCGTCACTAATAATTTTATTTTCTCCTATCTGAGCGGCTTTCCCTATCAGTCCCTGACCTAATTCTACGGGTTCTAACCCGGTATCTTTCAAAATCAAATCTAAATTAAAAGAAGATTTTGGAATTAGCCTTTTTTCTTCTTCCGAAAATAAATATAATACGCCCATTTCTAAATTTAATACTTCTGCTGTTTTCTCAAGAATTGTTTCGAAAATATCGCTCGCTTTGCTATTGCATAAATTTATAGAGCCGATGGAATTAAGCGTTACTAATTTTTTAGTATCTTTAAGTGTTTTGGAAGCAATATTTTTAGCTTTAAAATCGTTTGCTCCGCCTATAAAAGCGACCGCGAAGATTATAGTAAAAATTACCGAAAGAGATAAAGTCCAATCAGTATACCAAAAATTTAAAAACGGGTGAGTTAATCTATATATGCCGTTTAACAAAAAACCATAAAAGATAAAGTTGTTAACTGAAACTGATACCGGCAAAACGGTTTTTTTCCAGTAAAAAGCGGAACATATTAAAGCCGAACCGGTTATGAGTGAAGCCGGCAAAACTATCCAGAATCCCCCACCGCTTACGAAAGCTCCCCAAAACAGGCTCGCGCCCGCGAGTGCCATCAGAAGCGATATTTTCTTATCGGCTTTGACGTTTTTTATTAAAAAAAGACTATGAATAAATATTATTGACGCGATTGCGGGAGCAAAATATTTGACAAGAGAAAGTGTTGTGATTATAAACGAAGACTGGCTTAAAATAGGGGCTTTCAATATCAATTCGCAGAAACTGCTTACCGCGAATAAGAGCCATCCCAAAGCCCAGTAAAATATAAATTTTTCGTTGTTTTCTAAATAACTTATGAAGAGAGTAAAACAAACCGCCAGCTTAAAACCCAAATCAACTGCTACAGCCGAAAGCAACCATTCCATATTTTACCTCATTTTTTAAGTTAAAGAAATTATAACGTAACTTCTCTTACCCAATTCAGGTAAGATTTATCACCTTTTATAACAGGAATTGCTATTATTTCGGGAACGCTGTATGAATGGTATTTTTTTACGGTACTCTTTACTTTTTCAAAAAGATTTTGTTTGGTTTTTATGATGAGCAAAAATTCCTTTGCCTTTTCCAGTTTATCTTTCCAATTAAAATAGGAATCTATGTTTTTTATGATATTAACGCAGGCGGCTTCTTTTCCGGCCAAAAGTATCTGGGCTATTTTTTTTGCTTCTTTCAAAGAAGAAGCGGTAACGAAAATTATGATATAGTTTGTCTTTTTTTTAGGTGGCATTTATTATAATTTGTTGTAACTTTATTTCTAAAGTTAAGTTATGTCAAATTATAACATACTTTTCATACTTTTTCAAACTCTGGGGAATTTAATTTGCCGTTTGCGGATAGGAATTATTGGTTCAAAGAAAAAAAATAATAATCGTAAACCCGAAATCGCGTTATTGAAATATTTATTTTTACACATTAATAAGTTTTTATTGTTTTAATAAATAATCCGCGATTGCTCTGTATAGCGTGCTGACTGAAAGAATCGAACAATGTAAATGATCTTCCGGCAAGCCTTTAAGTTTTTTAATTATTTCTCCGGCTGAAATCAAAAGAGCGTCTTTAATGCTTTTGCCTTCTGCCATCTTTGCCGCCATAGCCGCGCAGGCTTTCGTAGCATGACAACCGTCGGTATAATATTTAATTTCGGTAATTTTACCTTTATCAATCACCAGATAAAATTCCATCGCGTCTCCGCAAGGCCCTTTTAGATAAGAAGAACTTACAGGATCATTCATTCTGCCAAAATATTTCTTATTATTAATTAAATTTAAAACTTCTTCGGGATAATCAGACAAACTTTCTCGTGTATTATCTTTCATTGTAACTCCTTCCATATTTTTCGCGTTTTTTCACCCGCGGCACACCCGGTGTGTTCAACAATAGTTTTTCCGTTAACCAGCGCTTTAACGACTGATTCATCAAAAGCAATCTTGCCGATAACAGGCACACTCTGATCGCGGCAAAAGTCTTCTATTTTTTTGGTCATAACCGGATTTAAGTCATATTTATTCACAATCAGTTTGACTGGAACATTAAAATGCTTCGTGACTTCCATTATACGCCGGGCGTCGTGTAAACCTGAAAGTGTCGGTTCAGACACAATGAGCGCGCAGTCAACTCCTGACAACGAAGCGATTACCGGACAACCTATTCCCGGAGGCCCGTCAATAATCACATAATCAAGGGCTTGTTTTTCTGCTAATTCCTTGGCAATCTGCCGTATTTTTGCCACCAGCTTTCCGGAATTGTCTTCGGCAATGCCAAGTTTCGCGTGCACAAAAGGTCCATATTTCGTATCAGAAACAAACCACTCCCCGGCTATATTCTCTTCCATATGAATCGCTCCATACGGACATATATAACTGCACAGAGCGCATCCTTCACAGGAAAAATTCTCAATCGTATAGTCATTTATGGCCCCAAATCTGCATACCGATAGGCATTGCCCACATTTTTTACAACGTTTTTTATCAATAACCGCGGTTTGTCCGCTTTTAAATTCATGGCGCTCTTTAACCGCAGGGTGCAGTAAAAGATGCAGGTCTGCGGCGTCCACATCACAGTCAACCATAACTTTATTCTTCGCTAAAGCGGCAAACGCTCCTGTAACAATTGTCTTGCCTGTGCCGCCTTTTCCGCTGATTATAACTATCTGTTTCATACTAATTCTCTTTTTTTGTTATATTTTAACTAAGGCATCCTGCGCGGCTAAAACTATGGGTGTCAGCTTAAATCTTAATATTAAGACTACAGGTAATCTTGCTGAACATTTTTTTAAAATCATCCCGATATTTAGGAAAAGCTTCAACAATCGGTATTCCCTGAGAATAAGCCAAAGCAATTTCCTTTTTAAACGGTATCCGTGTTAATATCGGTATATTTTCTTTTTGACAATAATGCTCTACTTTGTTATCACCTATATCAGAACGATTGATAACAATACCGAATGGTATCTGTAATTTTCGCAATACTTCAACCGCTAAAACAAGGTCATTTAGTCCGAAAGGCGTGGGTTCTGTAACTAATAGGCAAAAGTCGCTTCCTTTAACCGTGGTAACTACAGGGCATGATGTTCCGGGTGGCGCGTCAATAATAACCGTCCGATTAACATTTATATATTCTTTAACCTGACGGATTAAAGGTGGTGCCATTGCCTCTCCGATATTAAGACGGCCGTGAATAAAGCGCATATCATCTTTATTTCCGATTTCAATTACGCCAATTTCTTTATGGACTTCTTTTATTGCCCCTTGAGGGCAAAGTAAGCCGCACGCTCCGCACCCGTGGCAAAGATGCGAAAAAATTAGAATGCTTCCCTTTTTGCCGTAGCTTACCGGTAATACCGCGATGGCATGATACGCGCAAACTTCACGGCACTTACCGCAATAAGTACATTTCGTTTCATCAATTTCAGGCACAGGAATAAATGCTTTTTCATAGCTGTTAATACGCGGCTTTAAAAATATATGAGCGTTAGGTTCTTCCACATCGCAATCAATAAACTGAACATTGTTAAGCGACAGTGCCAAATTAACCGCTATTGTCGTCTTTCCTGTTCCACCTTTTCCACTTGCTACTGAAATAATCATTACCTAAATACCGCCTTTTTCGGCAATAAGGACGCATTGATACACGCTCGTTGCCTGCTTAACCGAAAAACCTTTTTTTATTAAATATAATTCCGCGTTTGCCAATCCAACTTTTCCTATCTCGTGTGTATTGCCTTCAAGGCTGTGAATTTTGTCCATAACTTTAAACCCTTCTTTTGTGAAATCAGCTAATATGAGCTTACCCTTTGGGGAAAGTATCCTTATGAATTCGTCTATTACCTGATAGGGATTGCGCAGATGATGCAGGACATTTACAGAAAATATTACGTCAAAACCAGAGTCTAAAAAACTCGTGCGTTCTCCGTTTTCTATTTTGAAATCTACTTGTTTTTCAAAACCGAAATGCGCGATATTCAGCTTCGCGAAACGCTGTTCATCGTCTGATATATCAAAAGTAACAAATGAATATCCGGCTTTAGCCAACGCGAGCGCGAAATGTCCCTTACCTGTTCCGGCTTCAAGAATTTTACCATAAAAAGGCTTCCCCTGCTCAAGGATAAAGGTTCTTTCCTTTTCTATGTCATAACCAAAACTTTTATATAAAGCGTTTCGCTCCAAATATTTCTTATGATTCTCTAATATTTCGTTATCCACAATAGCCTGCCTTATTTATTGGGCATACCGAATTTAGATCCTACACTCGGCGCGTCCACAGGTTTATATTTTCCGTTTTTATAACCGTCTATGGCCTCTTTTACCGTTCCAGAAACTCCGGTAAATATATTAATCCCAGCGGCTGACAATACCTGGTGCGCGTTAGGCCCAATGTTTCCTGTAAGAACTACCTTAACACCCTTTGATACCACAAGCTGGCCTGATTGAATACCGGCTCCTCCCGCAAACTGAGAATTGTCATTTTCCAGCGCTTCAAAATTATTTGTGTCGGTGTCAAAAAAAATAAAATTACGACATCTGCCGAAGCGGGAGTCAATTTTTGAATCCAAAGTTTTACCTTCTGAAGTAATACATATTTTCATTTTTAACCTTCCTTTTTAATGGCATTCTCCGCCATCGCCATGATCCTTGCACGCGTCAAGACCGCCTAATGTATTATTCATAAAATCATCAAGCGCTTTTTGCGCGTTACCGGAAGAACCAAACACCTGAACTCCCGCTTGCGCGAATTTCTGCTGGGCACCCATTCCCATACCTCCGGCGATAACATGGGTGATTTCATGTTTTAATATCTCATCCACCGCGATACACCCGCCTCCGCCATGTATAGCGGTATTAGGCACAACGCGAGTGCCTATAATCTTTTTATTATCTTTGTCAATATCCGCTAATAAGAAAAATTTGCACTGTCCGAAATGCGCGCAAACATTGCCGTTAAGGCCATTTTCGTCTTCTAAAACAATCCCGATTCTCATATTTAATAAACTCCTTTTTAAATGAAACGTTTGAACAATTATTCCGTTTCCTTATTTAGATTCTAAATCACGAACACGCGCCTGTATAGCATTGAGTTCGTTTTTAAGATGATCAGCCTGATTTTTGAGTATAGCTAATTCATCGTTTTGTGATACCGCGCGGCTAAAACCGCCAAATGCCTGCCTGTTTCTTTGAGATTTCATTCGGCCCGAAAATCCGGTCGCGTTAAAACAATTTCTATGGCCTCGGCCACTACCTCCTCTGCCGCAAAAAACGCGGTTTCCACGCTCTTTCCCTGACGCGTCGATAGGTATCGCGCAATATCCGTTGCCGCCACCTGTCATTTCCCCTTGTCCCATTGGACCTGTTCCGTCAAAACCCGGCATATTGAACACCTCCTTAGTTTAATGTTAATGAAAATCATTTCCATTTTAAGGTAAAAAAATATATTAATTACTTCTCTTTAACGCATTTTTCACACAAACCGTAAAATTGAATAACATGACCGGTAATCTTAAATTTATATTTTTCTTCCAAACTTTTTTGTGTCTGATTAAGCAGTTCGATTTCATCATTTATAAAATCGGTATAATCAATAACTCTATTACACTCTGTGCAGACTAAATGGTGATGATGATGCGTGCCTTCCGGTCCTTCAGCCAATTCATAACGTGCCCTGCCTTCTCCAAAATCAAGTTTATATACCATGCCGACATTCGACAAAACATCCAGCGTCCTATAAATGGTAGTTAATCCAATATTTGGATACTTGCTGTGAACTTTCAGGTAAATATCTTCAGCGCTCAAGTGTTCCCGCGACTTTGACAATACATCCAGGATAGCTTCTCTGCCTATAGTAAGTCTATAGCCGCAGCCTCTGAATTTACCATGCCACCAACCTTGTCTTCCGCAACTGCCTCCTGGCATTTT
>JBDRBQ010000032.1:0-4502 GCA_043822625.1 Candidatus Omnitrophota bacterium
ATTGCTTGAAATTCTGGTGTGTCCGGCTTGTCGGGCGGATGTTTCTTTAAAGGAAGACAAAATAGTTTGCGCCGTTTGTGGATTAAAATTCCCTATTATAGACGGTATACCGGTTATGCTTATAGACGAAGCGGAAAAATAAAAACTGAACAGTCAGATGGATAGTGAGGGGAGGCCTTAAATGAAAATATTAGTGATACACGGACCTAATTTACAGCTTTTAGGCAAGAGAGAACCGGAAATTTACGGCAGTCTTACTATCGAACAAATAAATGCCGCCTTGCGTGAAAAAGCCGCTGAAAAGAGTGTAGAGCTTGATATAACGCAGTCTAATCACGAAGGTGAAATTGTGGAAGCCATCGGAAAAGCGGGAGAAAAATATAAGGCCATAGTTATAAATCCGGCCGCTTATACTCATACCAGCGTGGCTATTCGCGACGCTGTTGCCGGATGCGGTGTGCCGGCGGTTGAAGTGCATCTTTCAAATATATTTTCCCGTGAAGAATTTCGCCGGACATCTTTGATTGCTCCGGCCGCCGCGGGAGTGATTGCCGGTTTCGGCAAGACAAGTTATTTGCTTGGGCTTGAAGCGGCAATAGAAATAGCTCAGGGACGGTAAACGCGTGAAGAAAAATAAAGCCGAGCTTTTAATAAAAAGAAGAAAAAAGTTAGCTATCTTATTGAAACAAAATAAAAGCGACTGCCTTTTGATTTCCAAAAAAGAAAATATTTTTTATCTCACCAATTTTAAAATAGACGATGCTTTGCTGGTCATGACAGCCGGCGGCAAAGCGGTTATTTACAGTGATCCCCGATATAAATTGGAATTATCTTTAAACCCGCTTTCCGGCATAACTGCCGCCTGTATTTATGAAAATTGCAAAACGCCTTTTTGGCAGTTTGCCGCTTCAAAATTAAAAGAAGAAGGCTGTAAACAGGTATGCGTGGAAGATAGTCTTAATGTAGCTTCTTTTTTAAAGTTAAAAGAATATCTGCCGTGTGTAAAAAGTATTCATCATGTCGTTGAAGAAGTTCGGCAGATAAAAGATGCTGAAGAAATAGACTTAATCAAAAAAGCGGCAAAGCTGGGACATTCTGCGGTAAATAGTGTGAAACATAAAGTAAAAGCCGGTATCGCGGAAGAAGAAATAGCCTTTGAGTTTAAAAAAATCATATTTGAGCGTTCTTTGGGAAAAGCGCGTCCGGCATTTGATGTTTTGGTATCTTCCGGCCTACGTAGCGCTATGCCTCACGGCGCGGCCGGTTCTAAAAAAATAAGACAGGGGGAATGTGTTTTAATAGACGCCGGAGTTAAAATGGACGGCTATAATTCTGACTTGACAAGAATGGTGAGTGTAGGTAGAATAAGTGATAATAATAAGAAAATAATCGGTATTGTGAAAGACGCGCAGCGTTTCGCGATTGAAAAAGTAAAAGCCGGTGTAAAAATAAGCGTAATTGATAAAACGGCGCGGGATTTTATTGCTAAAAAAGGGTACGGCAAATTTTTTGTTCATGCCGCCGGTCATGGTGTTGGTCTTGAAGTTCACGAGAAACCTGCGATTTCACCGGCAAACAAAGCGTATTTAAAAGCCGGCATGATAT
Source organism: Candidatus Omnitrophota bacterium (assembly GCA_043822625.1). Classification (GTDB taxonomy): domain Bacteria; phylum Omnitrophota; class Gorgyraeia; order DAOVKU01; family DAOVKU01; genus JBDRBQ01. The sequence goes on from JBDRBQ010000032.1 coordinate 1,606, forward strand.
TTACCATTGAACCGGCAATTTATATACCTGAAACAGGCGGCGCGAGAATAGAAGATATGATTTTAGTTACTGAGAAAGGGTTTGAGGTGATTTAATATGGTAAATGCTAATCAGATGAAAGCCGGCATGATAATTAAGATGGATAATGTTTTCTATCAAATAGTCAGTTATCAGCACGTAAAGCCGGGAAAAGGTCCTGCCTATATGCGGACAAAATTAAAAAATATGGACAATCAGGCTGTCATTGAAAGAACTTTTCGTTCGGAAGAAAAATTGGAACTTGCCTTTTTCGAGGAGAAGAAATTGATTTTCCTTTATTCCGACGATCAAATGTGTTTTTTTATGGACGCGGATTCTTATGAACAGATTCATCTCGAAAAAGACCATCTTAAAGAGAGTTTTGATTTAATGAAAGACGGTCAGGAAATTACGGCGACACTGTGTGAAGGTAAAATTTTAGGAGTGGAACTGCCGAATTTTATTACTTTAAAAGTTGTTTCAGCTGAGGGCGGAGCTAAAGGAGATACGGTTAAAAACGTCAATCAGAATGTGCGCCTTGAAACAGGGGGACAGATTCCGGTACCTTTATTTATTAAAGAAGGCGATATGATTAAAATTGATACCAGAACGCGAAAATATATAAGCAGAGTTTAAAAAAAACAGTAAAAGAATAGCCGAGATGCCTGTGGCAGGCGAGCAGGCAAATAATAACCAAATTCAAATAACCAATTTTGTAAAGATTTAGTTATGCCTAAATTATAACACTTTATTTTTTTTAGTTATTGTATCTTGGTTATTGGTAATTAAATTTTTTACGGAACCGACCCGAATACAAGGGGGATTTAAAATGAACCTCAAGGAAATTAAAGAAGTAATCGAGCTTATGAACGAAAATGATCTTACCGAAATCGAAATAGAAAAAAACGGTTTAAAACTAAGATTGTCAAAGGGGCAGAAGTCGGTTGTACAGCAAACGCGGGAAGTATCCATGGAAATTGCCCGCGCGGAAATTCCCGAAGCAAAGGCTAGTGCTGTTTCTCCTTCCGACGCAGTAGAAAAATATCTTCAGATTAAAGCTCCTATGGTTGGAACTTTTTACAGGGCGGCAAGCCCTGATTCTTCTCCTTTTCTTGAAGTTGGCGCAGTGGTTAATCCTGGAGATGTAGTTTGTATTATTGAAGCGATGAAATTAATGAATGAAATTAAATCTGAGATAAAAGGTAAAATAAAAGAGATTTTGGTCGATAACGGTGAGCCGGTAGAATTCGACCAGCCTCTTTTTTTAGTGGAACCATAATAATTTTAGTTCGTGGTTTAGAGATAAAATCATGTGTGTTTCTTACGGCAAAGCCTATCGCGAACTCATTATTAATAATCGAAAAACGGTGGATAAATAATAAAATGTTTTCAAAAATTCTCATAGCCAATAGAGGTGAAGTTGCTTTACGGATAATAAGAGCGTGTAAAGATCTCGGCATTAGGACAGTTGTTGTCTATTCGAAAGCCGATAAAGATTCTTTGCCGGTCAGATTAGCCGATGAAGCTGTTTGCATAGGCAAAGCATCGCCTGCCGAAAGTTATTTGAACATACCAAGCATTATCAGCGCGGCGGAAATAACGGATGTCGAAGCTATTCATCCGGGATATGGATTTTTGGCGGAAAACGCGCATTTTTCCGAAATTTGTGAATCATGCCAGATAACTTTCATAGGTCCGCGTCCGGAAAATGTCAGACTTATGGGTGATAAAATGGCGGCCAAGAAAGCTATGAGAAAGGCCGGCTTGCCTGTTATTCCGGGAAGTTTGGATATTGTAAAGGACAAAGCCGAAGCCTTAAAAATTGCCGAAAAGATAAAATACCCTGTTATAATCAAAGCCGTGGCCGGTGGCGGCGGGAAGGGTATGCGCGTCGCGCACAACGATGTTCGGCTTGTAAGCGCTATTATTACAGCGCAGTCGGAGGCCGAAGCAAATTTCGGCAATTCCGATCTTTATATAGAAAAATATATCCAAAAACCGAAACATATAGAATTTCAGATTTTAGCGGATAAATATGGCAATATGGTACATTTTGGAGAAAGAGAATGCACTATACAGCGTAAGCACCAGAAATTAGTCGAAGAATCTCCTTCCCCTGCTTTAAATAAAAAAATTCGCAAGAAAATGGGAGAGTTAGCTATTAAAGGAGCTAAATCCGTAAATTATGTAAATGCCGGCACCATGGAATTTTTATATGACGAAAAAGGTAATTTTTATTTCATGGAAATGAATACCAGAATACAAGTCGAACATCCGGTAACCGAAATGATTTACGGCATAGATTTAATAAAAGAACAAATCAGAATAGCGGCGGGAGAAAAACTTTCGCTGAATCAGGACGACATAAAACCGAACGGATGTGCTATCGAATGTAGAATTAACGCTGAAGATCCCGAGCGTGACTTTGCTCCTCAGCCCGGAAAAATAGAAAGATGTATTTTACCCGGCGGTCCTAATATAAGAGTAGATACTCATATTTTTCAGGGATATAACGTTCCGCCGTTTTATGATTCTATGCTGGCTAAATTGATTGCGTACGGCAAGACGCGTCACGAAGCGATAGCTGTAATGCAAAGGGCATTGGATGAACTGGTTATAGAGCCGTTAAAAACTACGGCTGAATTCCATAAGAAAATATTAGGGCATTCCCAGTTTTTGCGAGGCAAACACACAACGGATTTTGTCGATAATTTGACCGAAAAGATTTAAAAAGCAGAGTGATAGTGTCAAAAGTTCTATGAAAAACACGCTTGAATAGAGATGGACGTTATGAAAAATCCGGATAGGGTGGTTATTGATTTTGTCATCCTGAACGAAGCGTAGCGAAGTGAAGGATCTCAATTTAATTGTGACGGATT
>JBDRBQ010000033.1:0-16247 GCA_043822625.1 Candidatus Omnitrophota bacterium
TATAAATTTTCAATTAAAGCGTCTCAATCTGCTTTAGTTGTATAAAAAAGGAAAAAATTATGTTAACACCCAAAATGAAATCATTAATCAATCAGCTCTGGAATAGTTTTTGGAGCGGTGGTATTGCCAATCCATTAACCGCTATTGAGCAGATATCGTATCTTCTCTTTATGCGCCGGTTAGATGAGGTTGATTCTAAACTCAAAAAAGACGCTGAATGGACAGGTGAAAAATACAAGTCTGTATTTGCCGGCAAATTTACTTCGCCACTTTCCAAAGAAGAAATAGACAAAGGCACCCTTCGTTGGAGTCACTTCAAACAACTTGAAGGCGGGGAAATGTTGACTCATGTTCAAACAACTGTTTTTCCATTCATTAAACAGATAAACGGTGAAAACAGTGTCTTTGCCAAGTATATGGCAGATGCTGTTTTTATCATTCCTAAGCCGTCACTCCTTGTTGAGGCGGTTAGCATCATTGATGCGCTTTATGATGAAATTGAAAAGCAAACACAAGCTGGTCAAACTTTCCATGATACCCAGGGCGATATGTACGAATTTTTGCTTTCTGAAATATCAGCGTCCGGTAAGAACGGACAGTTTCGTACACCAAGGCATATTATTAAGCTGATGTGCGAATTTGTCGCCCCAAAATTGGGAGAAACTATCGGTGATCCTGCTTGTGGTACAGGCGGATTTTTACTCGGAGCTTATCAGTATATTTTGACTACCCATACAAGCAAAGGACAATTGACAAAAGACGAGGACGGTTTTGAGCGTGGGTTTGGGGATAAATTGACAGATGAGCGGCTTTGGTCAGCCTTACGTGAAAAAACATTTTTCGGCTATGATTTTGATACCACAATGGTGCGCATAGGACTTATGAACCTTATGCTTCATGGGATAACTCATCCCAACATTGAGCGTGTTGATACTCTTTCAAAGAAATACAACGAAGACGATCAATATGATGTGATCCTCGCCAATCCGCCGTTTAAAGGCAGTATTGACAAAGGTGATATTAACGAGAATCTTTCGCTCAAAACAACAAAGACAGAACTTCTTTTTGTGAACAGGCTAATCAATTCTTTGAAGATAGGCGGACGTGCGGCTGTTATCGTCCCTGATGGTGTGCTTTTTGGATCATCAACAGCCCATAGAGATTTGCGCAAGATGTTGATTGAAGGGTGCGAGCTTCAGGGTGTTGTGTCAATGCCTTCAGGAGTGTTTAAGCCGTATGCTGGTGTAAGCACAGCGGTGCTTGTGTTTGTCAAAGGCGGAACAACCGAGCGGGTTTGGTTTTACGATATGCAGGCAGACGGTTATTCGTTAGATGATAAGCGGGATCGAATAGACAGTAACGATCTTTCGGATATTGTAAAGGAGTGGAAAGCGCGAAGCAAAAATCCTAATGATGACAGAAAAGCCAAGCATTTCTTTGTGCCGGTTAAGGAAATTATCGATAACAAATACGATCTTAGCATTGACCGTTATAAGGAAATTGACTATACACCGCCGAAATATGATAAGCCGGAGTTTATTTTAGAGAAGATTGAAAAATTAGAAGACACTATTTCTGATGATATTGGGAAAATAAAAAAATTAGGCACATAAGATGGAGACTATAAAAATTAAAGATGTTACAAATTCCGTTTTGGATAAGGCGAAAAATCAAAAACTTCCTTATGTAGAAATTGGCGATATAGATGTTTTTACAAAGCAATATCTCGTTAAGGATAAACCCGTTGTCAATGGCGCATTGCTAGCTAAAAAAAATCATGTTTTGATTTCAAAAGTACGTCCAACTCGTGGGGCTGTAACAATTCTAAATGACAATTATTGTGTATCTAATGCATTTGTGGTATTAGAAGCACGAAAGATAATTTTGCCTAAGTATTTATTTTATTCAATAGCTTATAACGATAGGTTTTATAAATATCTCGGCAGATTAGAAAAGGGTACAAGTTACCCTAGTTGCCGAACAAGCGATATATTATCTTATGAGATACCGATAAAACCAAAACCAGAGCAAGAAAAAATAATTTCAAAGTTAGATTATTCTGACAACCTTCGCCAAAAACGCAAAGAACAACTCGCCATACTCGACGACTATCTCAAATCCGTGTTTCTGGATATGTTCGGTGATCCCCGAATTGTAAAAAAGTGGGAAATGATTGACTTCGGTGATGTTATTTCGGTTTTGACAGATTATCATGCGAATGGTAGCTATGAAATTTTGCGGAATCATGTAGAGCTAAAATCAACACCTGATTATGCTTTAATGGTTAGAACTACCGATCTTGAAAATAATAATTTTACAAACGATGTTAAGTATATCACAAAAGACGCTTATGAATTTCTTGAGAAGTCGAAGGTTTTTGGGGGAGAAATAATAATCAATAAAATTGGAAGTGCTGGTAATGTTTATTTAATGCCTTATCTTAATAGACCAGTATCTTTGGGCATGAATGCGTTTTTGTTGAGATTTTCAGACACTGTTAATAATCTGTTTATTTATTATTTGCTCACTTCTGACTATGGTAAATCAATCATCAGCTCAAAAGTCAAAGGAGCTGTTACAAAAACGATTAGAAAAGATGCAATAAGGGCGTTAAGAATACCCTTGCCGTCGATTGGTCTACAAAACAAATTTGCATCTATTGTTGGGCAAGTTGAACAAACAAAACAAAAAATGAGAGCGTCATTAGATGAAATGGATAATCACTTCAACGCGCTTATGCAGAGGTATTTTGGATGAACGTTTATTTTTCAGATTTTTTTAATGTAAGCTCAGACACTATTGAAAATTATGGTGCCTTTAATATATCCCTCATAAATGATCTCCCACTCTTTATTGATCCTTTTCTTTTGTTCAATAGCGAAAAACAGAAATATCAAGATTTGCATAGCGAGATTTTGCGGTATGTTGCATTTTTGAGGGATCAATCAATCGCTAAGAACATAAACGATGGACTCTTGAAAAGCTGGTATTGCTTCCCTGAAGTTAAGCAAACGTGGCTTGGTTATAGCGAAGTAGGAAATGGAGGCAGAGGACCCGGAATTAAATTTGCAAGAGCGTTGAATGATAATTTAAACGGCATATTTTCTGGTTTTGACAAAAACACGATTTCGCGAAGCTCTCATTTGGAAAAGCTATGCTTAATTAAAGAAAATACAGGCAGAGACAGCATTAGTGATTTTGTTACAAATCTTATTAAAGGTTTTTTGCTTGAATATACGCAGGAATTCGCAAAGCAATTTATTGATAAATCCTTTCTTCTCGAATTTACAGTTAGGCATGTTACTTTTAATTATGACACTTCAACCTGGAATACTAAAAAATTCCTATTGCCGGCTATTGCAATCTCCGATACGGAAAACGATTATGTTTTACTTACTCCAAAGGATTTATTGACAAAAGACGATACGTGGATAAATCGTCCTGATTTAGTAAATCAGTTTGATCTTATAGTTTCGTCTGTTACAAATAATGAATTAAGATCACAATTAAACTTTTACTTTGCCCAGAATTTACCAAAACCAGAGTATACAAAAAAAGGTAAGGAAAAAGCTCCGAAGAAGCAAGATATTGTTACTGCTGTTAATGCTGTAATTCGCGAATATCCAGAATTGCTTGATCATTATATTAAATTTAAAGAAGATCATGGTGAGGACGCAAGATCTATCAGTGAGGAAAGAGTCGAAGAAATACACAACTTGTTTGTAGCAGATTTATCTAATTTTATCGAGGGCTTGGCAAAAGAAACGGACTTTTACGATAAGGGTATTGATACTCTTTTAGAAAGCTATGAACGTGCGTTATTTTTGAAAGATTTTATTGAAAACAAAGACGGATATCGGATATTCTACCGAAAAAATGATGTAATTCGTAGAGAAGCAGATCTACAAATAATGTATAGGTTAACATGGTTCGCGACTTTTTCCGATGTTACCCGGGAAGCCAATGAAGGACGAGGCCCTGTTGATTTTAAAATCTCCAGAGGTGCCAAAGATAAAACTCTGATTGAGTTTAAGCTGGCATCGAATTCTAAGCTAAGACAGAATTTAGAAAAACAAGTCGAGATTTACAAGAAAGCTCATGATACGGACAAGGCAATAAAAGTTATCTTATTCTTTTCTCTGGAAGAAGAAACAAAGGTTAAAAAGATATTGGAAGAATTGGGTATCGAGAACGAAAAATACGTGATTTTGATTGATGCACGTAAAGATAATAAGAGGTCGGCGTCAAAAGTGAAGTAGTGGGTAGGTTAACATGAAAATAAGTAAAATTCATATTGAAAATTACAGATCAATTAAAGAAGTGGATTTTGCCTGTAGTAATTACTGTGTTTTAATCGGAGAAAATAATTCTGGCAAATCGAATATCTTGCGAGCGATAAATTTGGCTTTGGGTGAATTATGGCCAAGCGAAAGGATGTTTTCGGAAGAAGATTTTTATAATCAGGATACGAGTAGTGATCTTGTTATCCAAGTATATTTTGATTCTCCTATTACACATTGGCAAAATGGATTTAAGGCAGATGTGTGCGGGGTTGAGCTTAGATGTAAAACCTACAAAAAACGTGTTAAAAAGAAACCGGCCGGTTCTTTCAAAGTCGATTATACTTGCATTGATGATAAGGGGAAAATTATTAGCATTCCTTCATCTCCCTTAAAGTCTGGCGAGAAATTTACAGGTTCTTGGATGCCAATGCGTGTTACCTCTTTGATTCGAGAAGAAGCTGTTTCTGTTATTTACGTAGATGTATTGCGGAGCTACAGTCAGCAATCTCCGAGTAGTCGGTGGTCTGTATTGAGAAAGCTTTTTAACGAAGTAAATACACAATTTATAAATGACAAAACAGAAATAACGATTGAAGAAAATGGCAAAAAAAAGAAATTAACACGGAAACAAGCTTTCGAAGATTCAATAAAAAATGCTTACAAATATTTACGTACTGATTCCTTTGCAGAAATCGAAGAACTTCTAGCAAAAAATACTATTGATCAGATGGGTTTAGATGAGGGTGAGAATAAAATTGAGTTGCAGTTTGAGACGCATGATCCTACAAACGCATTTAAATCTCTCCAGTTATATGTAAATCAATTAGGGATTCAAAGCCCAGCCAGTGAAGTGGGAGCGGGCTTACAAAGTGCAATTGTTGTCGCAATATTTAGGACGTATGAAGAACTAAAAAAAGAAGGCTCTATGTTCGCAATAGAGGAGCCTGAGGTTTTTCTGCACCCACAGAAAGCTCGGTATTTTGGTGGTATTTTAAGGGGACTATCTGATAAGGGGAATCAAATATTTTTAACGACTCATTCGCCGGTGTTTGTCCACATTGATCAACCGGAGTCAGTTTTACTAGTAAAAAGGAATAAAACAGACGGCACAAAAGTTTTTCAAGCAGAAAAGGTTGAAATGGCAGATGATGACAGGAAGGCACTTCGATTGCTTTCTGAATTTGACTCTCAGCGCAATGAAATGTTTTTTGCTAGAAAAGTATTATTCGTTGAAGGAAATACAGAAAAATTATCCATGCCTCTTTTGTTTCAAAAAATGAGCACTGACATAAATAAAGAAAATATATCAGTTATAGAGTGTGGCGGAAAAACAAAGATTCCGTTATTTGCAAAGGTTGCTGATGCTCTGAAGATTGAATATGCTGTTTTATTTGATGAAGATATTAAAGATGTTGATCCGTCATTGGATCAGAAAAAAAAGGATGAAATTCAAGAAAAGAATAATAAACATAAACAATGGAACGAAGCTATTGCAAAAATAACAGAAAAAGAGAGAACATTTATTTTAAAGCCGAATTTTGAAAAGGAATTGGGACTATCCGGAGATGATAAACAAAAAATAGATCAGGCTGTAGCATATTTCCAGAATGTGGATTTAACAAAATTGCCAGATGTATTTAAAAATACCGTTAATTATTTTGTTACTAAAAAGAGCGAGGAAGCTAAAAAAGCGTAAGATTACCTCGCATTCACCAGTTTTTTTGATAAAATGCCTTTGTTGTAAGGCAACGAAGGATTAATGGGTTGACCGAGGGATATGAGCATTCCCATGGAGCGTTTCTTGTGGAGTGACACAAGTAGTTGTATTGTTTGATGTTGTGTAGTTCGACTCGTGTCCCATTCGACCCGCCAATTTTGCCAGAGAAAAATTAAAGCAAAATTGGCGAGATCTCTCCAAAAATCCAGAGGATTTTTGGAGGATCCGCCATAAAGGTAAAAAAATGCATTACGTCTATATTTTGCTCAATGAAGCAAAAACACGAACTTATACAGGGGTTGCCGACGATGTTAACAAACGGTTGGCGTTGCATAATGCTGGCAGAATCAAAGCATCACGGCCGTATCGGCCATATAATATAATTCATACGGAAGAATTCGGAACACTTAAAGAAGCCAGGCAAAAGGAAAAGTATTACAAATCAACGACAGGCCGTCGAAGAATTAAAGAAATGTTTTTTAGTCCAGAGACACACTAATCCTCCAAATTGCCATAGGCAATTTGGAGAGACCTCGTCCGCCGCGAAGCGGCGAGGCGGATGTGCGCGCCGAACGCTAGAAAAATAACCTGCGCAGAAAATTTAATACGAATAGAGGAAAGATATGTCAGTCTACATGATTATAGAGGCTAAAGAAGTTATGGATAAAACGAAGTATGGAGAATATATACAGAAAGTCCCGCAAACTATTGAAAAATTTGGTGGCAAATATTTAGCTCGTGGCGGGAAAATTACGGTAGTTTCTGGCGACTGGAATCCAGCCCGGCTTATTATCGTTGAATTTAATTCTGTAGACAAATTCCAGTCTTGGATGAACTCACCCGAGTATCGTATGGTTGCGCCTTTACGTGAACAATCAGCCAAGGTAAGCGCTATCGTGGTCGAAGGGATATGAATATTATGCGGATAACTGAACATGTTCACGCGCTTAAAATTCCATTTCAAATAACTGTTGCTCCTGGGCTGGGAGTCGATAGGTTTGTTTATATTTACCTTATTTGCGGTGAAAAAATAGGGCTTATCGATACGGGAGTTTCTGGATCTAAAAAGATTATCTTTGATTATTTGAAAAGCATTGATAGAGAGCCCGAGGAAATATCAGATATAATCTTAACTCATTCTCATCCTGATCATATCGGTTCGGCAAAATCTATAAAAGAGGCATCCGGTTGTTCGCTATCTATTCATTCGGCTGAAAAATCATGGATTGAAAATGTTGAATTGCAATTTAGAGAACGGCCTGTTCCGGGATTTCATTCTTTTGTCGAAGGATCTGCAGAAGTTGATCACGTATTTGAGGATGGGGATGTTATTAAACTTACTAATGATTTAGAATTAGAAACATTTCATACGCCGGGGCATTCAAAAGGTTCGGCATCTTTTTTCCTAAAGAATGATGGAGCGCTTTTTTGTGGCGATGCTATTTTGTTGCCTGGACAGATGCCTATATTTGAAGATTTCCGGAGTTGTATTAATTCGGTGAATAAGTTAATGAAGATTAGTGGAGTGAAAGTGCTTTTTTCTTCTTGGGATGTTCCTCAAGAAGGGGAAAGGATATCAGCGCTAATGGGCGAAAGCTTAAGCTATCTAAGAGAAATTCATGAAGCGGTTAAGGTTGTTGCCGCAAGCAAGCTTTCATCAGATGTGATGGAATTATGCAAGCAGGTAATAAGCAAGCTAAAATTGCCTATTAGCATGGTTAACCCGTTAGTCGCAAGATCTTTTCGATCGATTCTGAACGGATTTTAAACGGTGCTTTGATAAGACGCCTTTTTTGTATGGCAGAGTGGAGTCGATGGGGTCGTCTATGGATATAAGCGACCCTATACTACGCCTACGGTAGAGCTTTATAAGTAGCTGTATTTCAAGGGGTTGTAGGGTTCGCCTGGCGTCCACGACTACCCGCCAAAATTTGCTTTGCAAGTTTTGGCTTACATAGATGAGGGATGAGAACCCAAAAAAGGGTTATCCCGCCACAAACTATGCCTACCTGTTTGCCGACAGGCAGATGGCATACAGGCGGGTCCGCCTTGGGCGTGAAGGGAAAAAGATTGTTTTTCCCTATCGGCGCACTGGAACTTCTTGCGGAGGGAAGGAAAATATTAAAAGGAAACTGTCAGAGTTTCCTTTTAAGGAGCGAAGCGACGTTCGATTTCCCAGTCTCTCCGCCATCAGTCTACGCTAATCACTTATTGTGATTAGCTTCGCCTGATTGCTTATATAGCATGGGGGATAAAGGGTTTTTGTAGAAAGAAATCCGGACTATTGCTGAAAACAGAAAGGATGAATTGAAAAGAATATGGCATTAAGAGAAGATTTAGAAAAACAGGGGGCATGGCTTTTTAAGTGGAGAAGCTATTTGCCATTATTGCTTATACCTTTGTTTGTTATAGCATTGAAAAATTTTAGAGTTATAGAACGAATATTCGGTGATAATGCCGGTGACCTTTGGGAAAGTATTTCGGTTTCCATTTCATTTTTAGGTTTAGCAATACGTTGTTTGACAGCCGGTTATGTGCCGCGCGGTACATCCGGACGTAATACTCAATCACAGGCGGCCGAAGTGCTAAATACTACTGGGATGTATTCGATTACACGCAACCCTTTGTATCTTGGGAATTTTGTAATAATATTCGGGGTTGTATTATTTATTCAGGTTTGGTGGCTGGCTCTTATTATACTGATGGCATTTTGGTTTTATTATGAGCGGATTATTTTTGCTGAAGAGGAATTTTTAAGAGAAAAATTCGGGAGAGAATTTACTATATGGGCTCAAAAGACCCCTATGCTTATCCCGCGTTTTAAAAATTGGCGCAAGCCGGAGTTACCATTTTCTTTTAAAACTGTTTTGCGTAGGGAGTTCTCAACCTATTTTTCTATTGTGGCGATATATTTTTTTCTGGAGTTATTGGGAAACATTTTTATTAAGAAACATTTTTTTACAAGCAACTCATGGCTGATTTTCTTTCTTGGAAGCATGGCTATATATTACACGCTTTTATTTTTAAAAAAGAAAACGCGTATTTTAGATGTTCCCGGCCGATAGTATTTTGACAAGACGTTTTTTCGGCGTTCATAAGTGCCCGCCATGTTCTGTTCAATATTAATTTTTATTATTTTGCGCTGTTTGTCTCTCTATTTTTCTAAAACAGCGAGTATTTCTATATGCGGTGTGTGAGGAAAGAAATCGTAGGCGAAAAGATGTTTTATCGTATAGCCCTCGAGTAGTTCTTTGAGGTCGCGCGCCATGGTCGAGGGGTTGCATGAAATATAAGCTATCGAAGGAACCCCGCTTTTTAAAATATTTGTACAAAGACCGCTACCCATGCCTTTTCGGGGAGGGTCTATAATTAAAACATCAACTCGATTATTAGGCAGGCGTCCAACCCACTGTTCACAAGTTTCTTTATAAAAGACAAAATTATTCAATCCGTTCAGCAGAATGTTTCTTTTGAGAAAATGGACATTTTCTTTTTCTAATTCCACGCCGATAATTTTAGCCGCGTAAGGGGCAAGCGTAATTCCGAAAGTTCCTACCCCGCAGTAAAGGTCGGCAATAGTTTCTTTGCCGGTCAAAGAAAGAGAATTTTTCAAATCCGGTATTAATTTATCGAGCATAGCCAGATTTATCTGAAAAAAAGAATCGGCGCCTATGTGGAAGGACATGTCATTAATTTTTTCTTCGATAAAATTATTTCCTAAAACAACATCCTGCTTATAGGGCTCGTTTTGCGCGCATACAATGCCGTCGAGCGCGAAATTTTTCGTGAGCGGCATAAAATCCTGTGCCTGGATTCCCGCGTCTTTTATGATGTTACAGCGAAGAACCAACAGCATTTTGCCTGTATTGATGCTTTCTCTAATGGATACTTTTTTTATGGCCCTTATGTTTTTTTGGGCTATTATTTCTATTAAAGCGGGAATAATTTTATTTATTTGTTCGGAGGCAAGAAAACACTCTTTTATTTTAATGAATTGTTCTTGCTGTTTATGTAAATTGTACGCGGCGTAAGGAATTTCGTCTTCCCAGATTATGTTGAAATCTATTTTGTTCCTGTAATTCCAGATTTTTGAAGCCGTTCTAAATTTTATCTCGGGCAAATTGAATTTATTACCGGCGGAGAGTATTTCCTTTAGCTGGTCTTCTTTTATTTTTACTTGAAAAGGATAGTCTATATATTGATAACCAGAGCATACTTTATAATGAGCGCAATGAGGCTGTACCCTGTGAGGAGACGGCTTAATTATTTCCACGGTTTCGGCTTCGGTATAATTCTTTTTTTCCCGTAAAGAAACTATCTCGATTTCTTCTCCCGGCAGGCCTTCATCAGTGAAGACTATTTTTCCATTTTGCCTGCCAAGGCTTTTCCCCGGATATATTATTTTTTCGATTAGAAGTCGCATTGATTTATTATAACATAATTTGGTAATGCTTAACAGAAATAACCAATCTAATGTCAAGCCAATCTAATTACCAATCTAATTTCCCAATCTAATTTCTAACGCCGCGAACGACTTAACATATCCGTACTAAATATCTTCGTGCCCTTGACAACGGCTTAAATTGCGGTTATAGTTTATATTATATAACTATAATAGATATAATAATTATAAATTTAGCAAGAAGCTCTTCTTAATAGTATAGAAGGAGCATGGCGATAGTTGTCAGATTTCATTAGCAGGAAGATAATATGTGGAGATATTTTTTTCGAAAGCAAAGAAGGTAAGGGCGCGAAATTTACCGTAAGGCTTCCGGTAGCTGTGAAAATCCCTATAATTGTTTCGCAAGAAACAAGAACTTGAGGAGGAAATTTGGAATGGCAAGATTCATAAAGAAAGTTTCTAAAACCGCCGGTTTTGTGCCGGGGACGCCGGTTTACCTCGGCGAACGAAACGCTCAAAAAGCGAAGATAGTTTTGATCGAGTATGACGAAAGTTTTTTTAGGGAAAAAGAAGTGGATCAAATAGAAGAGTGTTTTCCGTCGAAAGAAACACCTTGTGTCAGTTGGATAAATATAGATGGCATTCATGATATCGGGCTGGTGGAAAAAGTCGCGAAAAATTTCGATTTGCACCCGCTTGTGCTGGAAGATATAGTTAATACCGAACAGCGGCCTAAATATGAAGACTTGGAGAAATATCTTTTTGTCAGTTTGAAAATGTTTTATTATGACAAGAAAAAAGAGGAGATTGAAATTGAGCAGGTTAGTTTGATTATGGGAATAAATTTTGTTATTTCTTTTCAGGAAAAAGAAGGGGATGTTTTTGATAGTGTCAGAGAAAGGATAAGACAGAATAAAGGCCGCATAAAAAAAATGGGTACTGATTATCTTACCTATTCTTTGATGGACGCGGTAGTGGACGGATATTTTTTTATTATAGAAAAAATGGGTGAAGATATCGAAATTTTGGAGGAAAAATTGGTTGCCATGCCGACGGCGCAAATTTTGCATGATATACACGGCGTGAAAAAAGATATGACATTTCTGCGTAAAAGTGTTTGGCCTTTGAGAGAGGTTGTCAACGCCCTGATGCGCGGGGAAACGAAGCTGATAAAAAAAACCACGCTGATATATTTAAAAGACGTTTATGAACACACTATTCAGATCATAGAAACTATAGAGACTCTGCGGGATCTTCTGGCTGGGATGCTTGATATTTATCTTTCGAGCATAAGCAATAAGATGAATGAAATTATGAAAGTGCTTACCATTATTGCCACCATATTTATTCCCTTAACTTTTATAACCGGTGTTTACGGGATGAATTTTCGTTATATGCCGGAACTAAACTGGGTTTTTGGATATCCCGTGGCTTGCCTGATTATGATTATTGTAACGGTGTGTATGCTGGGTTATTTTAAAAGGAAAAATTGGCTGTAATTGTGTAAGTTAAAAAGCCAAATGTTATTGCTTTGCGGATTAAAGATCGCATTCGGCGATAAAAAAGCACGAAATTTTTCGAAGTAAAATTTTGGTCGATAGTCTTTTTTGCCTGCCAGAATATTGTATAAGGCAGGGGTCTTTAGTCTAATTAAGGGGAGAAAATATGAATTTATTATTATTCACTATTATCCTGATAGTTTCATTAATCGCGACCTTTGCCAATTCGCTCAGGCCTAATATAAACGTACCTGAATTTACGATGCCTTTTTTGCACTTAGTTTTTCCATCTAAATTTTTACCTTGGGTAAATCTGTTTATTTTGACAGCGGTGGTTTTGGTTATGTATAAAATTGTCACCTATGCTAAATTTGCCAAGAAACTAACTAATTTTTTAAGAAAACATGCAATGAAGAAAAAGTTTTTAAAAACCGTTTCTTTCGAAGAACTTGTCGTGGCTACCGGCGGATACGCGGTTTCCAAAAAGGAAGAGAGAAAACAAAATCATGAATAAAACATTTTGCGCGGGCATGGAGATGATGGGAGAAGGGTTTATCTGCGCTGATGAAAATCGCGGGATTACTGTAATGAATAAAAAAGCAAAGGAAATGCTCAGTTCCCTGCAGACGGTAAGAGAAGGTGATAACCTTTTTGATGTTTTGAAAAAATTCGAAACCAGAGAATCTCTTGAAGAATTATTCGCGCGCAACGAGCCGTCTGAATTCAGGATATATTCGCACGCGCATAAATTATTTTATTCTATCCTAATGAAGAAGATTGAAGAAGGTAACAATCGGCATATCTTTGTATTGATTTTAAAAGATGTTTCCTGGCAGCATTATACCGATAACCTGAAAGCCGTTTTTGTTTCCACTATATCTCACAAATTGCGCACGCCCCTTACCGTTGCGAAAGAAGGATTGGCCCTGCTTAACGACGGCATTTTAGGGGAATTAACCCAAAAGCAAAAGGATATAGTCGAAAGGGCGTATAACCAAGCCTCTTATTTGGCCATGCTTATCAACGGGTTGCTTGATTTTGCAAAAATTGAAGCGGACATCATGGTTGTGGGATTAAATAAGAGGGAGATCCTATTAAAGGATATATTCTTGGATATTTTTAAATCCATGGAATTTTTTTTAAAGAAGAAAAAGATCGAATATTCTTTGAGTCTTCCATGGGATATAACGCTGACGGTTGACGCAGAACTTTTTAAGACGGCAATTAGTAATATAATAGATAACGCGGTTAAATTTAATCCGGCGGGGACAAAAATCGAAATAAAAGCCGAAAAAATAAAAAAAGCGGCGGTAGAAATATCTATTTCCGATAATGGTGAGGGCATACCGGAAAACATGCTGCCTTATATTTTTGAGAGTTTTACCCAGGTTGATAAAGATATGGCCGGGCAAATAAAGGGCATGGGGTTAGGGCTTTATCTTGCCAGAGAAATTATAAAAGCGCACGAGGGCGGCATAATTTGCAAATCGGAGCATGGTAATGGGTCGGAATTTATAATCCGCATTCCCTGCAAGGAATCTTATTAATAACAGGGCGCGATTTTTTTAATTGATAGATTTAGATTATAACCAATCCCCAAATTAAAATAATCAAACGGTAATCCCCGCCTACCGGCAGGCAGGCCTGAACCGTTAGATGTTTTTTAAAGTTATGAAAAATTGCGGACAAGGTTAAATATAGTGTATAATTTATATTAGTAAAACGCGAGGGCGAAAAAATGAATAATTTAAACGGGCCGAAGATCTTAATAGTTGATGATGAAAAAGACTTTCTTGAAATTGTAAGCGCGAGAGTAAGGTCATGGGGCTATGAACCTATCTGTGTTTCCATTGGAAAAGAAGCTATTGAGATAGTAAAAGAAAAGCAACGACTGAAAGACGGATTTATATTCGGCGCGAAAAAGATTGAAAATGTTTTTCCGGAGACGAGGAAATGTTAAATAAAAAAATGGGTTTTATGTTTATAGGAGTTTTTGTCATGTTTTACGGGACGAATCTTTTTGCCGATGTGGTTTATCTTGACGGCGGCAGGAGGGTAGAAGGACGTATCGTTGAAGAGCGTAATGACGCGCTGGTAGTCGAGATGTTGATAGGAAAGGTTACTATTGAAAAAGAAAGCGTTATAAATATTGAACGCGACAGTCAGGAGAAGAATTTTGTGGAAATGGGTAATTATTATTTCGACCGCCGGAACTATGATACAGCCATAAATTATTATTTTAAAGCATTAGAAGTAAACCCCGACTATGTCGAAGCGCAAAGGGCTTTAGCTAAAGCCGAAGCGGCGAAAGCTGAAAAGACTGAAAAAGGAATTATAGTAAAGCAAAATCCGAGTCAGTCTATCGCGCGAAACAAGGAACTCCCTAAAGGAGACTATTTAGGGAAATTTTCGGGATTGGAACTTGTCAGAGAAGGCAGTAAACTTTACGTCGTAGGAATTGAGGGCGATTCCTCTTTTGAAAAAGCCGGTATTGAAGAAGGAGATTTAATTAAAGGCATTAACGGAACGGCGGTAAAAGATATGACGGTGTCCAAAATAAAAACCGAACTTTCCAGCGCGAAACCGCCGCGCCTTTTGATTGAAAGGAAAATTGATATTGTAAGACAAAGAATTAAGTATAAAGAGCGGACCTTTGTAGGTATAGGTGTGTTTGTTAAAAAAGAAAAAGATAAATTTTTTGTCGGCAAAGTTATTGAAGAAGGAGTTGCTTACTCGGTTGGCGTAAAAACCGGCGACGAAATTACGGAAATCAACGGCAATTCTCTTGCGGGATTGAGTTTTGACAATGTAGAAGCTTTGATGATGGGGGAGGATTTAAGCACGGTAAACGTAGGTGTGACTAGAGAGGTAAAAATAGAATAATGAGAAGAATATTTTTCGCGGTTTTTCTTATCAGCTGGATTTTTTTCTTAAAGAGTGCCGGGGCGGAATATGTTTCAGTCGATACTTTTGATGATCAGGCAAAACCCAATAATCTTGGCGGGGATTACGGAGTCTGGAAAATAAACTGGGAAGATCCTCATCAGGATTGTCAAATGTCTTACGACCGATTTGAAAAAGTAGACAAATGGGGAATGGCTTTAAAAATAGCATATGATGTCGATTCCGATGCTAAAGCGGAATGTGGATTTTTTACTGTATTGGGCAGGGGAACGGATTTGAGAAACTATGATAGATTAATTTTTTATGTAAAAGGCGACGCGAAAGAAGGTTTTACTACACAGGTGGAGATAGAAATTTCTAGTTCCGTTCAGACAAGCGTGTATTTGGTTACCTGTATAAGCGCGGAATGGCAAAAGAAAACTATTATGCTGGATAATTTTAAAGATATTAAAGATTGGTCTGATATTAACAGAGTTTCCCTTATTATTAAAGATACCACCGCGACAGAAAAGAAAGGTGTGCTCTATATAGACGATATTTATTTTTCGGATGACGAAAAAGTGATGTAATATTTGCTTTGTGTTATGGCGGATTGGCTGGTTTGATACTATGTATAATAAAGAAAAAGGATTTACCCCGTTAGAGAAAGTTACTGACTTTAGACGGTGGACACCACATTATTATAAAGCCGCTGGTAGTTTTCCGCCGAAAGCGGATTCGCCTCTGGTGGAAAAGCCGTTATCGGTGTATACCATTAGAGAACGAAGTTCTCTGATGGGGTTTACTATTATTGAATTTTTAATAGTACTTATGATTATTTCGCTTCTTTCCACAATAGCTATTCCAGAGTACCTTAATTTTCAAAAGAAGGCAAAAACGGCCGAAGCAAGGGCGAATCTTGGCGCGATCCGAGTTTGTGAAGAGGGTTGCTACGCTGAACAAGGTATTTATGTGTCCGCGGGGCCCAATCCGATTGCCGTGCCTGTGGGTGCAAAAGTTTCGTGGGTTGGCGGTATGGCAGATTGGGAGTTTTTGGGATTTGAACCCAGCGGCGATATCAGATATCAATATAGAATTAAAGTGTTGGGCGGAACAACATTCAAAGCCACAGCTGTTGGTGATTTAGACGGTGACGGAGCTACGTCAGTATTTATGATAACTGAGGCGAGTACCGTAATTTCTGAAAGCAATCCATTAGAATAATATTTCTTCAGGCAGAGTTTCACTCTGCCGCTACACAAAAAATCAAAAGGCAACAAACTATTTTACAGTATCAAACCCGGCTTGACCAAACGGTGCAAACCAGTTGCGTCATTAATAAATGTTACCGAATAAGACGCAAAGAAGGATTCGTTGACTCAAAATAGATGTTACCCTGGAAAAGCAAATTTAAAGATTTTGGGTTCAATAATGACTTCCTCCAGCAGAGTGACATTAGACTT
>JBDRBQ010000034.1:0-2537 GCA_043822625.1 Candidatus Omnitrophota bacterium
ATAGTGGATAGTGCTTTAGAAACTATTTAATATTTAAGTACTTTCCATTCCTGCCTGCCCGCTATATATTTTTGGCAGGCACCATTTACTAACGACTATTCACTGTATTTAAAGGAGTTAACCAAAAATGCATAGAAATAATTTTGAGCCGAAATGTCTGGCAACCGGAATAGGAAGTCTTCCGTATAAAGATTCACAGACGGCTTTCGCGAAGGCAAAAGAAACGTTTAGTAAAATACCGTTTTGGCCTCAGCTTCCCAAACGTTCGTATCTTGAGGGCATGAATACGCAGTTTGTCGAAAAATTTGCCTGTCTGAGGGCCGACGACAAAGAAAAAACAGCTGTTTTTGAGGGCGGGGAAAACAAAGAAGAACAACTGGCTATTTTTTATGAAAAGATATTGAATCTGGATTCCGGCTATTTTGAAATTTCAAAAGAATACGCCGAAACTTTATATCTTTTACTTGAAGAACTAAAAGAAAATAAATTATCCGAAGCCGAATTTGTAAAAGGACAGGTTACCGGTCCTTTTACTATGGCCGCGTCCATAAAAGGAGAAAACGGCAAAACGGTTTTATTCGACGCGATGATGTTCGATATGATAATCAACGGGCTTGCCATGAAAGCGCTCTGGCAGGCTGAGCAGTTTAAAAAATTTAAAAAGAAGCCTATAATTTTCTTTGACGAACCGTATTTATCCTGTCTCGGTTCCGCTTACGCGCCTATTTCAAATCAAGAGGTTTCGCAAAGACTGCTTGAATTATTCAATCCCTTGAAACAGTCCGGTGTTTTGGTCGGCATACATTGTTGCGGAAATACAGATTGGCCGGTTTTATTAAATTCCATGACGGATATTGTTAGTTTCGACGCGTGGGGGTATTTCGACAAGATAGCCCTTTATTCGGGGGAATTAAAAAGTTTTCTTGAGGCAGGAGGAGTGTTGGCTTTCGGTATCGTGCCTACACAGGACATTCCAAAAGATTTATCCGCCCAAATGATAGTTGAAAAAATAGAAAAACAATTCGATGTTCTGGCGCAAAAAGGAATAGATAAAAAATTGATTTTGAAAAAATGTCTTTTAACCGGTTCCTGCGGGTTGGGTACCGCCGAAATAAAAGACGCTGAGAAAGTTCTGGAAGTTTTGAAGGGCGCGTCCGCGATTTTAAGAGAAAAATATTTTAAATAGTTTATGCTGAAAAACCACATAAACTATGATTACAGCAAGTAGAGCATAGCGTAAAGAGCATAGTGCGCGGATAAAAGCAAGAATATCTAATTGCTATGCGCTTTGCCCTATGCCCTTGGCGTTATATGTGTCATACATAATCCTGTGATTTTTTTAAAGAGGGGGGAGAGGATGCAGACTTTAATTTTAGAAGGAAAAACTATCGCCGCGCAGCTTGAAGAAGAACTTAAATTAAAAGCCGAAACGCAAAAGAAAAAATTAGGCCGGAGTCCTCATCTGGCGTCTCTTTCCGTAAGTGATGATAAGGCATCGTTGGTTTATCTTAAGTCACAAAGTAAACTAGCCGCAAGACTTGGTATAGAATACAGCGTGAAAGAATTGCCGCCGAATATTTCGCAGAACGACCTGAACGCCGAAATTCAGCTTTTAAACAAGAAACATATAATAGATGGTGTTATAATACAAATGCCTTTACCCGCGCATCTCGACGCCAAAAAAGCCATAAATGTTTTGGACCCAAAAAAAGATGCCGAGGGCCTGCATTCTGAAAATTTAGGCGCGTTATTTTTCTCCGAAGCAAAAATCGTGCCCCCGACGCCGGCGGCGGTAATGCGGCTTCTGGAAGCAACAGGTAAAGATTTGTATGGTAAGGAAGTTGTAATTGTAGGGCACAGCGAAATCGTGGGCAAACCTTTATCATTGCTTCTTTTAAATAAATTTGCTACTGTTACGGTATGTCATATCGGCACTTCTCAGGCAGGCTTTCTCGAAGGGCATCTAAGAAGAGCGGAAATTTTAATCGTTGCCGTAGGGAAAGCTAATTTCATCAAAGGCCTTTCCCTGAAAGAAGGAGTTATAGTCATAGACGTCGGCATAAACAGAGTAGAAGGCAAAATAACCGGAGACGTGGATTTCGACAGCGCCAGAGAAAGAGCTTCGGTTATAACTCCGGTTCCCGGCGGAGTCGGAGCCTTAACGCCGGTAATGCTGATGAAGAATCTTTTGAATCTGGTTGATAAACAATTATTGTAGAGCAGAATATCCTTCGACAAATTTAGGACAAATTTTTCTGTATTAAATTGGTAATAAAAAAATGATAATCAGTAAATTAAAAGACAAAAACGAAATATTAAAAAATCTTAGTAGTCTGCAACGAATATTCGTGATAGGTTGTTCAGAGTGCGCCACCGTATGCAAAAGCGGCGGAGAGGAAGAAGCGAAGGAAATGTGTGAATTTTTAGCGCGGGAAGGCAAGGAAGCTACAGGATATATTATAATAGAATCTCCTTGTGTCGAGGCGAAGGCGAAAATGGAGCTTCTGAAAAGCACTAAAAAAATAAATGAATCTGAT
>JBDRBQ010000035.1:0-7723 GCA_043822625.1 Candidatus Omnitrophota bacterium
CCCCAACCTCCCTTTCTATCTACCTATCCTTAGAATTCTGCAAAATGGAATTTTTATCCAAAGCGACTGCTATAAATCTCCCCTAACCCCTCTTTTTCAAAGAGGGGAACCTTAAATTTCCCCCTTTACAAAGGGGGAATAAGCCTGCCCCTGCCGGCGGCAGGAGAGATTTTATGATGTTTTGCATAAGTTTAATCTACTTATACTAAAAAATAAATTCTTCCGCTTTCCACTCCCCACTATCCGGCAACAACCCAACCCCCGGTTTATAAAGCCCGCTCGCTTTTTGCACCCAGTAACCGTGAATGTCTTCTATATAATCACCCTGTGCCAATTTATTAAATACCGGCAAGGGCACGTTCACGATAAAACGCTGGAATTTCCGCAGAAGCCACGGTTCCGGGCCATTACGCCGAAGCAGGTCTATCAGTTCAAGGCTATTTCGAGATTTGCCTTCATACCAAATAATAATACCACGCTGAACAGTGTCGTCAATCAATTTAAAATTTCGCGCGAATGTTCTGAATTGAAACGCGCATTCAGGAACGCCCCGAACAAGGCGTTCAATGAATTTCGGCTTATCAAAATCATTCACTGCCCCGTAAAAAGACTTAAAGTATTGCTTAAAAAGTTTCGGCGTCATTTCCAACTTCGTTTGGCCTCTAATAATACCCTTTGCCGCGTCTTCGCCTTTGCGCAGTAATCCGACCGGGGCCGGTTTGGGCGGAACAAATACCACGACCTTACCCAAACAACCTTCCGTGTTAAGAGAACCTTCCCTGTTACATCTTCCCGCGGCTTGCGCGATAGAATCAATACCGGCAAGAGCCCGGTACACAACCGGAAAATCTATATCAACCCCGGCTTCAACTAACTGAGTACTAATCACCTTGATCGGTTCACCGTTTTTCAATTTCTCTTTAATTTCCGCGATTATTTCACTGCGTTCTTCGCCGCACATATTCGCGGAAAGATGAATTGTTCCTTCAGGCATAAGCTTGTGTAAATCCCGGCAGTCTTTACGCGTATTGACAACGCAAAGCGCCTGCTCATACTTAATCAAATCATTGGCTACGGTTTGCCAATCTATAGGGGACATAATTTCCGGAAGAGTAATTTCGACCCGTTTCAATGATTCAAAATATTTCGATGGATTGTCAATAATTTCGGTTGCCTCAGGCAGGCCTTCAAAAACAGCCTGCCCGCTGCCGATTTTTCCGTTTAACGACGGTTGTGTCGCGGTACACAAAATAACTGTTACGCCGAAGCGTTCAACAAGCCCGCGCAGTACCGACAAAACCGGTTTTAGATATTCCGGCGGAAACATCTGCGCTTCATCAAGAATAATTATACTGTTTACAATATTATGTAATTTTCGGCAATGAGACGCGCGGCTGGCAAACAACGATTCGAAAAGCTGAACATTGGTTGTAACAATAACCGGCGCGTCCCAATTCTCTGAAGCCAGCCTGCTTTTATGATCTTCCTTGTCAGGATCAATATTGCTGTGATGTTCCAAAACCGCTTCATCACCAAAAACATCACGATAAACCGATGCTGTTTGTTCGATAATACTCGTGTATGGTATCGCCATAATAATCCGCTGTTTATCATGCTTAAGAGCGTGTTTTAAAGCAAACGCCATTGATGAAAGAGTCTTGCCTCCTCCTGTCGGTACAGTTAATGAAAAAAATCCCGGGGACAATTCCGCTTTATCCCGGCATTGCTTAAAAATTTCCCGCCGTAATAAGTTTATCGGTGTTTCAGGAGAATTTCTCTGTTTTTTCTCCATATAATGAGTGAATCTATCCGATAACTTTTCAATAGAAGGGAATTGTCCTCTTTTAGAAGCATTCTCCGGAGTCATAAAACCTTCTGTATCCAAGAAATCAGCGTCTACCAAACATGAAAAAAGCATTCGAACCCAAAGATGGAAATGTTCGCGATTATACCCCATATCTTCACGTGAATTGATTCCCAGCGGAGCTGATTTTGGCAATGACTCTGTTATATAAAACTTTGCTTCATCCGCCAATTTAATTTGATTAATTTCCCGCAAATCAATCTTACCGTCAAGGGGATTTTGATAAAGACGATTAACAAGATCTCCTCCTGTTGCCGGATCAGGATTCCAGTCGGGAAGCCCGGCATGATGACCGGCAATAATATAAGCTAATACTCTTGCTATCGGATGAAGTTTAAATCGTTCAAAGGAAAGAACAGCCCCTGCCGTGCTATGATTCGGACGCCCCCCATAACCTTCGATATGAGCTTCTTCATCGTAACCGGTTTGCTTACGGATATATGCTTGCCAAGCAGGCAGAAATTTTCCAAGATCATGCCATAAAGCCGCTGTTTCTACCCAGTCGCTATTCTTAAATAACTGAGCAAATTCTTTTGCCTTCACCGCTGTATCAGAAAGATGTCTTGCCAAATCATGTGTTTGCCACTCGCCTTGCTCATTTTTTTTCACGTGCGCAATGTATTCTATTTTTTTATCCATAGCTTTCATTCTCTTTTGGCTTAATAGAAATCTCCCTATCGAACAAAAAAACCTTCACCCCTCCGGAATAACCCGGATTGGTGAAGGTTTTAATTTTTTAGCGTTTTGCGGCTGACAGAAACAGTCAAAATTTACTCTATTCAAAATACAGAGCCTCCTATTCGCATTTTCCTATTTCTTCACATTTTCTTATATTTCATTCTATTTGTCAATAAAAATATCCGCGGAATTATAGTGAGGAGGTTTTCTTTTTAAAACCGACGGCGGAGTGAGCGCGGGATATTGGTATGATTTCCAGTTTCAAAACACGCTTTGTGTTTTTTTCTACTTTTACTTCTTCGGACAAGCGCATACCGCCTACCCAAATAATCCTGCGAGCATCTTCGAACACAGGCAATTTATCTCTTTCTATAAAGGGAACTTTTTCATCTATCAAAAATTCTTTTAAGCTTTTCTTGCCCCGCATTCCGATAGGGATGAATTCATCTTTTTCTTTTCTGGCACGCACGAAAACGGTTCCGGCTATTTTGTCCGCGTCGAAAAATTCTATCCATCTGGGCTTATTTCTAAAGTGGGGGCGGTAGCTGGAAATATGTGCTGAGATTTTTATTCCCAGTTCATCGGCTACAGTAACACCGGGACATTTCAATTCTATTTTTCCGGCAAAAAGAGATTTCCTATCTTCGCCTTCTTTCTCAAATACCAGTGTATCGTATATCTTTTTAACTATGATTTCCCCCGGCAAAGAAATAACTTTGCCGCTCTGTAACTCGAAAGCCAATTTGTATAACGCCAATAGATTTTCGTAAGTAATCTGCCTTAAGTTTCCCTTTACCGCCAAAACGCTTTTTCTCAAAACACCGGTTTTTATTATCCACGGCTTGTTCTTTAAATCTTTCAATTCGAGCACAATACGACCGTTTTTCTTAGAAACGCATTTTTGCGCCTCAGCGATAGTTTGTTTATCTATAAAATCGTCGGCCTCTTTTATGCCGTGCGCGGTGCGCAGTATAACTTCCCTTATGGCCGGATTGTATTCTTTTTCGAGGCAGGGTATCAATTTCAATCTTATTTTGTTTCTCCGGTAATCGACGTCTTTATTGGTTTTATCTATCCTGCATTTAAGTCTCTTTTGCTTCAGAAACAACTCTATCTCTTTGCGGGGAATTTCGATTAACGGCCTGATTAAATCCACAGATCCTTCTTTTCTTGTAACAGCCATGCCACTGAGCCCTTTCAAGCCGGCTCCGCGAATAAGATACATCAAAAAAGTTTCTACCTGGTCATCCGAATTGTGTCCCAACGCGATTTTATTCGCGTTATTTTTAAGCGCTGTTTCCCGCAAAAAACCGAATCTCGCCATGCGCGCGGCTTCTTCCAGAGATAATTTTTTGGATTCGGCAAATTTGGGGACATCGGCTTCTCCGACGGTAAAAGGAAGATTAAGTTGCGCGGCTATTTGTTTAACAAATTCAACGTCCCGCTGAGCGTCTTTTTTTCTGATTAAATGATTAAAGGTGGCTATGTGCAGGGAAAGATTGAAATTCCTTTTAATGAAATTCAAAAGCATTAACAAGCAAACCGAATCCGGACCGCCGGAAACAGCTACGATTATTTTGTCTTTTTCTTTAAGTAATCCGTATTTCGAAATTGTGTTTTTGAATTTTTCTTCTATTTGCATATCAAAAAAATGGTGGCGGTGGGCCGACTCGAACGGCCGACACGCCGGGTATGAGCCGACTGCTCTAACCAACTGAGCTACACCGCCATGTTAACTAATTAAATTTTATTTTTAATTTCTCGTAAATAACCGCCGCTAAACCAAATTTAAGTACATCTCCTATTATAAAAGGAAGCGCACCCATAAGAATAGCTTTTGCCAAGCTTATTTTAAGAAAAAACATCATCCAGCTTACCCCAAAGAAATAAATGGTAATTGTAGCGGCTAAGAAAATAATCATTATTTCAAAAAAACTTCTGCGTTTATTTAAAAGCGCGCCGGTCATGAAAGCGGCCGCGACAAATCCTAAAAGGTAGCCTCCCGTAGGCCCGAATATCCAGGCAACACCGGCATTAGCGCCTGAAAATATGGGAATACCGGCCATGCCCAAAACCACGTATCCGGCCTGTGAAAGCGCCCCGTATTTCCTGCCGAGCACAGCTCCTGAAAAAAGCACGAAAAAAGTCTGCAGGGTAAAAGGAACCGGCGTAAACGGAAGCGGTATTCTAACAAATGCTCCCAAAGCAGTCAAGATTATAAAAACAAATACTCCCATAACGCGTAAAAAGGACGCGTTTAGGGCCAGCGGATAATTCGCCAAAGCGGATATTTTAGAAACATACACTCTATTCATTTTTTACTTCTCCCTCATTTATAATTCCTATTTTTCTGAATTTCTGATAGCGCGATTTTACGAGTTCACCCAAAGACAAATTTTTTATCTCATTCAAATGCCTCGAAATCGCGTCTTTAACGTTATGAGCCGTCTCCTGAAAATCTCTATGCGCGCCGCCAAGCGGTTCGGGAATAACTTCATCCACTATTCCTAATTGCAGAAGGTCTTTGCCGGTTAATTTCAATGCC
The DNA here is from genome assembly GCA_043822625.1 of Candidatus Omnitrophota bacterium. Taxonomy (GTDB): domain Bacteria; phylum Omnitrophota; class Gorgyraeia; order DAOVKU01; family DAOVKU01; genus JBDRBQ01. Next base: position 5,088 of record JBDRBQ010000035.1, read on the forward strand.
GCCGCTGCTTCCGGGGATTTCTGCCGGTCTTTCCAAAGAATAGCCGCGCATCCTTCCGGAGAAATAACCGAATAATAAGCATTTTCCAAAATACAAACTCGATCCCCCACGCCAATACCTAAAGCGCCTCCGGAGCCGCCTTCTCCTATAATTACTACTACAATCGGGGTTTTTAAAATAGACATCGCGCTTAAATTTTCAGCTATGGCTCCAGACTGACCCCTTTCTTCGGCTCCTATACCGGGATACGCCCCCGGCGTATCTATAAAAGATATCACCGGAAAATGGAATTTTTCAGCCATTTTAAAAAGACGCAGCGCTTTCCTATATCCTTCAGGGTGAGCACAGCCGAAATTACACGCGACATTTTCCTTGGTGTCTCTACCTTTTTGATGCCCCACAACTACTACATTTTGATTATCAAATTTTGCTAATCCGCCTATTAACGCCCTGTCGTCACCAAATAAACGATCTCCGTGAAGTTCTATAAAATCCGTCATGATTTCTCCGATATAATCAAGGGTATACGGACGCTTAGGGTGACGCGCGATTTGAATTCTTTGCCACGGAGAAAGATTCTGGTAGGTATCTATTTTGAGCTTTTCAAGATGCTTTTCCAATTTCTGGATGTCTTTAGTTAAATCTATTTTTTCGGCATCCGCGAATTTTTTCAATTCCTCTACTTTTCTCTCAAGCTCTAATATAGGTCTTTCGAAATCAAGTCTGGTTCCATTCATTATTATTAACTCCGCCTTTTAAATCCAGATTCAAGCTGTCCTTTATAAAACAACGGACAACCCGCGAATAAACCCTTCAACTCATCTACGGCTTTAAAGCCATGGCCTGCGGGGGTTCGACTACGCTCACCACAAGTTGCTACTAGGTGCTTTGTCCCGAGTATAATCAAAGGACTGAGCGATGCCTATATTATCTACTGCCTAAAGGCTGCGGTTTTGCGCCGTTGAGGTGTAAAAATTAATCTACTATGGTAACTTCCGTGCCTACAGGTAAAATCGAATATAATTCTTCTACGTCTTTGTTGTGCATACGCACACAACCCTGAGTAGCTTGCTTGCCGATGCTATTGGGATCGGTGGTGCCGTGTATTCCATAGCTTTTCTCCGACAATCCCATCCACCTTGAACCAAGCACGTTATCAGGATTTTCGGCCGCTACTATACGTCCGTCATTGTACCACACAGGATTAATTAATTTGCTCTCAATCGTAAATGTTCCCACCGGAGTAGAATTATTGAGACCGGTCGCTACAGGATAAATTTTTAATATTTCATCATCTTCTTTTAAAGCAAGCGTATTATCGGATTTGTCAACCAACACACTGAATCTTGCCGCTGAAATTTTAAGCTTATTGCCGGGCCTAATGATAAAATCGTTCAGATTATTACTTTTTTGAATTAATTCTATCGTAGTATTGAATTTTTTGGCAATGCCATATAAAGTATCGCCTTTTTGAACTTCGTAAGCTATGGATTTATCCGTAATAAGAGGGGAAAGTAAAATTTTCGTATTGACATCCCATAGCATCTGTCTGATTTCACCGGCATTATCCGATTGAGGATATAAATCACAAGCCGTCTTCAGTAAATTGCCGGTTTCGAGCAACTTGTTTTCAGCCAGATTAATTTCGGCTAATTTCAAAAACGCGTCATCCGCCGCATCCGAATCACCAAATTCTTTAACGATTCGATCAAGGTTTTCAGCGCCCTTTTCAATATTCCCTGCTTCGATTGACTCCAAACTCTCTTCATAAAGTTTTTGAGGCTGGGATTGCGGATTCGAATTAACTTTGTTAATTACTGCCCATGTTACACCGCCGAGTACAATTACAGCCGTTAAACTGATAATTAAAAATTTTCTCACTTCTTTCCTCCTCCTTTCCGCGCCTTACGTTAATAACACAATAATTACTTCAAGGATCCTGTTTTAATTAAATAATACCGCAATTAAAATCCCGATAAAAGCGCCCGTCAATACCTGAACAGGCGTGTGTCCTATAAGTTCTTTCAACCTATCTTCTTCCACGTGTTTTTTTAAGTATATGTCTTCCATCATTTTATTCAAAATTTCCGCCTGTTTACCGGTTGCCTGCCGTACTCCCTGAGCGTCAAACATTACAATTATCGTAAAAACAACCGTTACCGCGAATATACTGGAATCAAAACCCAGATGTAAACCTATGGAAGTAGCTAATGCCGCTACACCTGCCACATGCGAAGAAGGCATACCTCCGGTACCAAGAAACCACTTAAAATTAAAACGTCTTTCCCTTATCGCCCCCAATATAACCTTTATACTTTGAGCAATAAGCCAAGCCGCCACAGTGATAAAAAAAATCCTATTATGGGTAATTCCTATAAAAAAATCTTTCATTTCAGGCTTTTAATAATACTTTAAAATAAGTATTATTAGTTAAACCCCCTTCTTTATATTTTCTTTAATTTAATTTTTAATTATATCCCAAAAAGCGACTCAATGCAACCATTTAAACTTGCCCCTGTCCACTGTCAAGCACCGAAAATATAAACCATCCATCTTAAAAGAAATCTGACTTTTGATGCTTCGACGACGTAAACCCGCGGCTTTGGTTCGACCTTGCTCACCATCCTGAGCATAGT
>JBDRBQ010000036.1:0-3446 GCA_043822625.1 Candidatus Omnitrophota bacterium
TCCTTAAAGATAAGGTAATATATAATGAAACGAAAAAGTGTATTATTTGCAACAACATTATTTTTTATTCTATTTAATTGCATATATTGTCATTCGGCCAATATTTCGGCAGAAGAAAAGTCTGAAAAGGCTAAGAATTATGGAAAAAGGGGTCAGAGTGATTTTTTATTGACACAAAGAAAGCAAAGTAATATAATTTCTGCATGCCGAGAAAGCCAAGATTAGTCATAGCAAAATATCCACACCACATAATCCTCAGAGGGAATAATAGAAGCACTATTTTTTATAAAGACGAAGACAAGCATTTCTTTCTTAAGTGCCTCAAAGAATCCAAAGAAAAAACTAAATCAAAAATATACGCGTATTGCCTGATGACAAATCATGTCCATTTGTTGATAGAGCCAATCGAGGAAATGGGCCTTGGGGATATGATGCAGTCGTTAGGCCGAAGATATGTTCAATACATAAATTATGCTCAAAAAAGAACCGGCACTCTTTGGGAAGGAAGATTCAAAAGCAGTTTAGTAGACAAGGACGAATACCTTCTAATGTGTAGCAGGTATATTGAATTAAATCCGGTAAGATCGGGGATGGTGAAACAACCGGGAAATTATATTTGGTCCAGTTTTAGGCATAAGGCAGAAGGGACTGATAACAATGTTCTTGATGCCGATTGTATATACATGGGATTAGGCAAAACACAAAAAGAAAGACAGCAAAAATACAATAAATGGATATTAGAAAGTATTCCGGAAAAAGAATTAGAATTCATTCGCGGAATAAGTCAAAAAAGCGGAATTATGGGCAGCAGAAAATTTATTGATAAAATTTCCGATATAGTAGGGAGAGATGTTGCTTTGAAGGAACGGGGAAGGTCGAAAAAATCACTCTGAGCCCTTTTTCTCTGACCCCTTTTGCTACTGATTTTTTAAAAAGGAAGGCAAAGCATGAAAAACACATTAGCGGTTTTTGAAGACTTTAAGATTCGCAGGATTTACGATGAAGAGAAAGAAATCTGGTATTTCTCGGTGGTTGATATTGTTGCTGTTTTAATCGAGCAGAAGAATTTTCAAACCGCAAGAAAATATTGGAATAAGCTGAAAGAAAGGCTAAAAAAAGAGGGTAGCGAGTCGGTGACAAATTGTCACCAACTGAAATTAGAGGCGTCTGATGGTAAAAAATACCTAACTGATGTTGCTGATCCTGAAACACTCTTGCGTCTTATTCAGTCTGTTCCAAGCCCTAAGGCTGAGCCGATTAAACTCTGGCTATCAAAGGTCGGGTATGAAAGAATGCAAGAGATAGCAGATCCTGAAAAGTCGCTAAATAGAGCCAGAGAAAATTGGCAAAAGCACGGAAGAAGTGAAAAGTGGATACAACAAAGGATGATGGGACAGGAAACGCGCAGTAAATTAACCGATTAGTTGTAATAAAAAAGGGGGCAGAATAGTCGTTTGTTCCTATGGAAAATGTAGATTCTGACTCCAATTTTCCTCGTTTAGTTGAATCTAAAATATTTTTAATTAACAAGAAAATCATAAGCAAATGATGAGAAAAATTTATATTTTTACCGTTTTTTATGTTTTAAGCTGTTCTGTTTGCTTTGGAGATGTTATCTATCTTAAGAACGGCGGGAAGATGGAGGGGGTTGTTATTGAAAATAAGCGGGATGGTGTGCTTATTCAATTAAATGTTGGAACGGTAACTTTTGACTATGCCAAAATCGAACGAATCGATGAGTGGATGGATGAGGATAATCAGGCATTGAAGGACAAGTGGCTTATCGAAAAAACGGAACAGGAAAAGACTACAAATGTAGTAAACAACATCAAATCAGAGACAAACGAAGAAAATAGTGCGCCTAAAAAATCTGAAGAAGCTAAAGAGGAAGAAAGCCCGAAAGCAAAATATATATTCGAGCCGATAGCAATTCTTCCCGCGAACCGAAGGAGTTCCACGGAAAATATAGGTTATAGGAGCTTGTTAGGAAAAGTTGAGTCGAGGAAACTCCGGAAGGATCCGGAACAGATATATTATATTTATCTGCCTGAAAAATATTCTCCGGCCCGGGAATGGCCGCTTTTTATCGGTGTACACGCTTATACGTGCAGTGGGCAGGATACAATACCAATTTGGCAGGAATATGCCGATAACGAAAACTTTATTTTAGTTTGCCCTACTTTTAGTAACGGTTATCAACGATTGGAAGATGCCGCGGATAACAGGATGATAGATATTATCGAAGAAGTGGAAAAAGATTTTAGTATAGATAAGAAAAAAATTTTAATAGCGGGTTTTTCCGGCGGGGCTCAATTTACTCATAGATTTGTGTTGAAACACCCAGAGTATATAAATTCAGCTTCTATTATGGCTGCCGGCAGTTATGACTATCCGCAAAGGTCAAGGAAAGCGGAACATATAAAGTTTTTAGTAGGAGTAGGAAATAAAGATATCCCAAGGATTGAACTATCTAAGACTTTCGCCAAACAGCTCGAGGACAATGGATATCAGGTAAAGTTTGAAATTTTTCAGGGCGTTGCGCATGAAGTAAGCCCGGCTCAAAAAGAAATGACTATTGATTTATTCAGAAATATGATGAATTCAAAAGATCGTTGAGGGAGAGGGAAGAGGTTTGGTGGTAGGAACAGAGGCCTTTATTAAAAAGTTAGAGAAAAGATTGAAGCGTTCCTTATTGGTATAATTACCCCCTCTCATCATACTCAAAAAAAATAGGAGGGAGGCTACGGAGTTTTTAGGCTAAAAATAGCATGTTTTCTGGATCATCCGGTCAAAGCCGGATGATGACGAGTTGTAAAATTCCCACAGACGCCCACAACAGAATTTAAGCCCTACAGGCCTCTAAACAGGCAATATAAGCAGAACTATAACACATTGTTCAACAAGATATTTCTCCGAATAACTTCGGTCGGAAACCGGAGCATGACAAATTGTTTTATCAAATCAGCAATAAAAGCTGTCTTTGAAAAGTTAAATCATATCAGAATCAATTATTGAAAAAGAAGCGCCAAGGAAATTATTTATCCACAACTTATTAATAGTACTGCGTAACTCATTTAAAATCAAAGAGTTACGCCTCTTTTTACCGCTTAGCGAAGTTAACATAATATATATTATAGGACATTTGTGGTAAGCCAAAAGGTGCCTAAAAACACTTGCTCCATGGCAAGAAATTGGTAATTTAAATAATAATTTGATGGGTTTTTTATAGGTAACATTTCAGTTAACCGCAGAGAATAATCCACAAGCGGCGTCATCGCGGGGAGCACAGCGAAGAAGAGATCTCTATAAAAATAGAATTACCGGATAAAATTTACGGTGGGGTTGCTATTGTTTCCAAAAACGTTTTATCACTGCCGGTTTCAAATAAATGTTTTATTGAGGTTATCACATCCAGTCTGTTCATCTTTGCGGTCTGTATGATGCTC
>JBDRBQ010000037.1:0-2070 GCA_043822625.1 Candidatus Omnitrophota bacterium
GACGGGGCTCAGACAAGAACGTTTGTTTACGTCGAAGACGCGGTGGACGCGGTGTTAAAAGTGGCCTTTTCTAAAAAAGCCGAAGGACAGGCTTTTAACATCGGTTCGGACAGAGAAATATCTATGCTGGAACTTGCCAAAATAATGAAAAAAGTGGGTGAGTTTAAATCTGAATTTGAATTTATTTCGCACAAAAAAGTTTTCGGCGCGAAATATGAAGATATCCCAAGACGCGTGCCAAATGTTTCTAAAATAAAAGAAATTGTCGACTGGCAGGCCACAACTTCTCTGGAAGATGGGCTTAAGAAAACTATTATTTATTACAGAAAAAAAATTCTTTGATCGAAATGCTTCCCCTTTCCTTCCGGTTTGGGTTAAGCATGATGAAATATTGTCATTCTGATTCGCCGCGGGCGAAGAAGAATCTTAGCGGCGGCAGGTTTTTCGCTAAAGTCCAGAATGATATTGTTGAGGAAAGCGTTCATTAATGTTGGAATTAATAAAATTAAAAAAAGAAAATTTAAACAGGCTTGAGCCTTTTTTTTATTTAAGAGAAGACGGATTTTTGTTCCCGAATAAAAAAATCACTGAACAAAAAAGACGGCACTATATTCTTTCTGAATTAAAAAAAGAAGATAAAATTTTAGCGGTTACAGAAAAAGAGAAAATTGTAGGCTGTGCAAGTCTTAAAAAAGCAACTTGGGATTCACAACATTTCGGGCTTGATATGGGGTCTTTGAGTATTAAAGTTTTTGATAAAAGCAGTTCAAGAAAACAACAAGCCGTCGACAAACTTTTAAAAGGTATGCTTGAAATATCCGCGAAAAAAAACATTAAACATTTAGCGGTAAAAGTTAATCCTTTTCAAATCGAAGAAATACAAGGTTTGGAGCGAAACGGTTTTTATTATACCGCCACGCTTATCAGTTTTATTATAGATTTAGAAAAATATAATTTTGCTTTGGAAGACGAAAAAGCCCTGCTGATAAGTTCTTTTGAAAAAGAAGATTTGAGCCGTTTAAAAAAAATAGCTTTTGATTCTTTCCGGGATAAAAATATCTGGACGGACAGATTTCACGCGGATCCTTATCTTGATAAAAAAAAGGCCGATAAACTTTATGAAAAGTGGCTGGTGAATTGCTGTTCAGGGCAAGCCGCGGATAAAGTTTTTGTCGCCAGAATAAAACAACAACCGGTTGGTTTTATAAGCGCGAAATATGACAAAGATTTAGAGAAAAAAACCGGAATAAAAATTACCACAGTTCCTTTAAATGCCGTTGATGAAAAATACCGCGGGCGCGGGATTTACAGGGCATTGGTATGTGAGCTTTTATCAATTTTAAAAAATGAAAATAAAGACTACGCGATGATAACTACCCAGCTAACCACTAAGGCTATTGCTAAAGTTTGGATGGGCTTAGGCGCGAAAGTAGATTCATCGAAAATAGTTTTTCATAAAGTATAAAAAACAAGGAGGGGAAAGTGATGCATAGAATAACCGGATATATTGAAAAAGATATGGAAACCGGCTTGTATATAGCTGTTGTGCCTGGAATTCCGGGCGCACATACTCAAGCAGAAACATTAGATGAGCTTCAAAAAAATCTCAAAGAAGTAGTTGAATTATGTTTGGAGGAAATGGATGCGGAAAGCAAAAGAAAATTGCCTGAATTCGTAGGTATACAGCAGATTGAGGTAGCAAATTGAGTAGATTGCAGTTGATTGATGCCAGAAAAATGGAAAAACTGCTTTTTGGATTAGGCTTTAAAAAGATTCGCCAAAAAGGAAGCCATGTGTTTTATAAACATATAGACGGTAGAACTACCACTATACCACATCACAAAGGAAGAATTTTAGCTCGTCCTTTAATTAGAGAAATTTTGCGGGAAATAGAAATTACTATTGATGATTACAATGCGTATTTAGAAAAACTATAATAAAGTGAATAATTATGGAGAAGAAAGAAAAATTTTTGCCTTTATCAAAACCTTCTATAGGACAAGAAGAAATAGACGAAGTTGTTGATAGTTTAAAATCCGGCTGGATTACAACAGGTCCTAAAGTTAAAAA
>JBDRBQ010000038.1:0-27608 GCA_043822625.1 Candidatus Omnitrophota bacterium
TATATTCGCGAACATTTTGACCAAAAAACCAAGCGCAATAGTTTTTATAAATTAAAAGACCGCAGGCTGGCGGGGTTTAACTCTATTTTTGCTGTTTCGTCGATTGATATGGCAAAAAAGTATTATGCTGAATTTAAGAAGCAGCTTATAGCTTTACCGAGTGATCAACAGCTTAAAGTGGCAACTATTTATAGCTTTGGTGTGAATGATGAAGATCTTGATGGGATGATTGATGAAAACCCGGAAGATACTAGCGGCTTGGATGCAAGCTCAAGAGATTTTTTGGACAATGCTATTAAAGACTACAATGCAATGTTTGGAACTTCGTATGATACCTCTTCTGATAAGTTTCAAAATTATTATAAAGATCTCAGTGAGCGGGTAAAAAATCGCGAGGTTGATATTTTGATAGTGGTGAATATGTTTTTGACTGGCTTTGACGCGACAACGCTCAACACGCTTTGGGTTGATAAAAACTTACGATTGCATGGTTTGCTTCAAGCATATTCGCGCACTAATCGCATTTTGAATAGTGTAAAGACATTTGGAAATATTATCTGCTTTCGTAATTTAGAAAAAGCTACAAATGAATCAATCGCGCTTTTTGGTGACAAAGAAGCCTCCGGGATTGTGCTCTTGAAGTCATACGATGACTACTATAATGGGTACAAAGACGGCGACAAAGAAGTGCGTGGATATAAAAGTATGATTGAGGAATTATTAGAGAGGTTCCCTGTAGGTGAGCGGATAGTGGGGGAACAGAATCAGAAGGATTTTATCAGGCTCTACGGCGCGATTTTACGTGTGCGCAATATATTGGTAACTTTTGATGAGTTTGCTGGTAATGAAGTTTTAACAGAGCGTGATGTTCATGATTATCATAGTGCGTATATTGATCTATACAAAGAGATGCGAAAAACAGATGATTCTGATAAAGAGAATATTAATGATGACTTAGTTTTTGAAATGGAGCTTATTAAACAGATAGAGATCAATATTGATTATATTCTTACGCTTGTTAAAAAGTATCATGAAGATCATACAAAGAACCGTGAAATTTTAGTTGATATTAACAAGGCGATTGATTCGAGCGTTGAGTTGCGTAACAAAAAAGATCTCATCAACCAGTTTATCGCCTCCCTCGATGTAGGTGCGGTTGTTGATGAGGAATGGCAAACGTTTGTTGAAAAGAAAAAGATTGAAGAGCTTGAGAGAATTATTTCCGATGAAAATCTTGATCGTGATGCAGCGTACAAATTTATACAAAACGCGTTTCGAGATGGTAGTGTTGCGGTAACCGGCACAGCTATTACTAAAGTCCTGCCTCCGGTGTCGCGTTTTTCTCAAACCGGAGAACGTACCCAAAAGCGTGAAAGTGTTCTTGAAAAATTAACCAGATTTTTTGAGAAGTTTTTTGATGTTTCTGGTGGTAAATTGTGAGGAAAAGGGTTCTATTTAAAATATATGCCAGACGATTTTCTCGATGAATTTTTAGAAATTGATTCAACTATGGGATCAGGTGTAGTTAAATGCCCGCATTATGGAGCAGAAATATCACGCATTTTATTTATTGATGATGAGATGGGAAGCTTGAGGGACGTAGCTTAAAGATTTAAAGTTATTTAAAAAGTAGCGTTTAGCGATTAGAAAAAGCAAAAACCAGCGGATAGTTATGGGAAAGAAACAGGACAACCCAAAAATAATCTATGAGATTGATCCGTATAATCGATTGATTATCGATAAATCCGGCAAAAAAAGCGAGCTGTCCAGGTTTAGGCAGGTGTTGAATGAAGGGTGGGGGTCAAGTCTTGACATTTGACAAAAAAATAAATCCGAAATGTAATTATCGCCCCGGTTATAAAGCATAGCCAAGGGTTTTTATTCGATTAGGAAATATGATGGGTTATAATATATTCGTTTAAAGAATTTGAAAAGGCAAAAAAAAGGCGCTGTCCCCTTTAGCCCAATATCGAGCCGCGGATATTGGAGGAGCGCGCGGATTTGTCGTATGGCGATTTAGATACCGAGAATATGATTATTCAGGGTGATTACTCCATCGGCAAGAGTTGTTATCCCCGCAAATTGTCAGGGTTGAGTTTATAATAGGGTAAAGAATGGGAGGTAATTTTGTGAAAAACAAACGGAAGAATCAGATAATTTCTTTAAAACAAAATCTTTCAGCAGACGAAGCAGTTGGGAAATTATTTAACGATATTCGTTCTTTGATAGATGCGGCGCGTAATCAGGTGTCCCGCGCTGTTAACGCGGGGCTCGTGATGTTGTATTGGCATATTGGCGATAGAATACGAAAAAACATACTGGGGCAGAAACGCGCGCAATATGGCGAAAAGATTGTTGCGACGTTGTCGCAACAATTAACATATCAATACGGTCAGGGGTATTCAAAAGCGTCGCTATCCCGCATGATGAGCTTTGCGGAAAAATTTCCAAATAAACAGATTGTTGCAACACTGTTGCAACAATTGGGATGGAGTCATTTTACAATACTTATAGCGATAAAAGATAAATTGAAACGCGATTTTTATACGGAAATGTGCAGGGCAGAGAGATGGGATGTCCGCGCCTTAAGGAAGAAAGTCGGAAGTATGTTATTTGAGCGTGTTGGGCTTTCTAAAAAACCAAAAGAATTAGCAAAAATAGAATTGAAATCGTTAAGAATAGATGGAATAATGACCCCCGATGTTGTTTTTCGTGATCCTTATTTTCTCGATTTTTTAGGATTAAAAAATGTTTATAGCGAGAAAGATTTAGAATTAGCGATATTAAGAGAGATAGAACAGTTTCTCATTGAGATCGGGACTGATTTTTCTTTCATTGCAAGGCAAAAACGGATGTCAATCGGCGATAAAGACTATTTTTTAGATTTATTATTTTATCATAGAAGTTTGCGTTGTCTTGTAGCTATTGAATTGAAATTAGAAGAATTTAGACCTCAAGATAAAGGGCAAATGGAATTATATTTAAGATGGCTTGAAAAATACGAGATGAGGCCTGGAGAAAATAAACCAGTTGGGCTTATTCTTTGCGCGACAAAGAACAGTGAGGAAATTGAGTTGTTGGAGCTTGATAAAAGCGGGATAAGAGTATCTGAATACTGGACTGAACTTCCGCCAAGAAATATTTTTAAGAAAAAACTGCATGAGATGGTAGAATTAGGAAGAAAATTATATAAGAGCCGAAATAATAGGGGCATAAAATGAGTAAACAAAAACTAGAACTAACCTGGATCGGGAAGAATAATCCGGAATATGATATTGCCAATATTGAGCCGCGGATATTGGAGGAGCGCGCGGATTTGTCGTATGGTGATGCGGATACGGAGAATATGATCATTCACGGCGATAATCTGCTGGCCTTAAAGGCGCTTCTGCCGGAATATGAAGGGAAAGTTAAATGTATTTATATTGACCCGCCGTATAATACCGGCAATGCGTTTGAACATTATGATGACAGCGTGGAGCATTCGACTTGGCTTTCGCTGATGAAGCCAAGATTAGAGCTCTTGAGGATGTTGCTTTGTGATAATGGTATTTTAGCAGTACAAATTGATGACAATGAGTTCGCAAAACTATATCTTTTGCTTGCCGAGGTTTTTCAAGGTGAAAGAAATCTTAAAAATATCACAGTTAAAATGAGCGAAGCAACAGGTGTTAAGATGGCTTCCGTAAAAGCAGCTGGTTCAATACCTAAATTAAAAGAACATATAATACTATCCGGTAAATCTGGTATTCAGGGATTAGATATTGAAAAAATACCAAAAGATAAATGGGACTACGAATATAAAACTGTTTGTTTAAATGTGACGCAGGATGAGATAGATAAAGTTAAAGTAATTCTTGAGAACGAGAAAAGAACAAGTGAAGAAATAGATTTTATTCATGAAGTTGTTCATAAAATGGAGTTTGATAATATTAATTCAGTTTGTTTAAAGGAAACAGGGGCAAAGGTTGCAGATGATTGGTTGTATCAGAATGCTTTTAGAATAGTGCAGTTTGCAACAATGACTGGTGGAGCATTGCAAAAAGCCATCCTGATTAAAAAGAGCAAAAAGGATGTTAAGCCTTTTGTTGTTGTTACTCCAAAAAATAAGGCATATTTAATTAGAGGTGATTTTAATGAACAAACGAAACTTCCGCGTTGTAAATTCCTTTTTGCTGATTTGTACCTTGAAGTTAACCCCGGAGATTTTTGGTATGATATTAAAACTACAGGGCTAGATAATGAAGGTGGCGTTGACTTTCCAAAGGGTAAGAAGCCAGAAAGGCTGGTAAAGAGAATTATCGGAATGTCCACTAAGGAAGGTGATGTTGTTTTAGATAGCTTTCTTGGATCAGGTACAACCACTGCAGTAGCGCAAAAAATGAGAAGAAAGTATATTGGCATAGAAATGGGAGAACAGGTGTATACGCATGTTCTCAAGCGGATGAAAGGAGTAGTAGACGGCACGGATCAAGGTGGAATTAGCAAAGCCGTAGGCTGGAAAGGCGGCGGGGGCTTTAAATTTTATGAGCTGGCGCCGAGTTTTGTGGCAATCGATGAATTCGGCAATCCGGTCATTGACAGCTATTACAATGATGTCAAACTTATCCGCGCGATGTGCAAGCTGATGAATTATACTTTTGCGCCGGACCCGAAGAATTACTGGAAGCACGGCAAAGGGCAGGGGAATAATAGTATTTATGTGACCACACAGTTGTTGTCTGTGGCCATGGTTCAGCAGATTTGCCGGCATTTATCAGCGAATGAAACTCTGCTGATTTGTCCGAAAAAATATGAACCCGGCTGTGAAAAGGTGGACGCGCGGATTACCATTAAGAAGATTCCGCAGGCGATTCTTAAGACCTGTTATTACGGAAAGAAAGAATATCTGTTGCCTATTAAAGAACGAGCGATAGAAGAGATTGATGAGGAATAGATAATATCCTTTCACAGAGACCGCAAAGCTCACGGAGAGAAATATTAAAAAATTGATTTCTTTGTGTTCTTAGTGAACTTTGTGAGAGGAATTAACTGGGTAAATATGGAAAAAGAACAAGCGTTACAATATATCACCAATGCCATGAGCTTGCGCGTACCTCAGCAAAAAAGCCTTACACTTTTCGCTGATTATCTTAAATCAGCCGCGGGGAAAAAGGTGTTGGCGCGCTTGAATCGAAATAATCGCGGCAATCTGCGTGATATTGAAACAGCAACGAAAGATTATGTCCAAACTATTCCCGAAACCAGACAGTTTCAAGCATTTGAGCGGACGTTTCCGGCTTATACCTTTGCTCTGGCTACGGGTGTGGGCAAGACGCGTTTAATGGGCGCTTTTACGGCCTATTTGCATTTGGTCTATGGTATCCGGCATTTTATGCTTGTGGCGCCGGGCAATACAATTTACCGAAAATTAGTGGATGATTTCAGTCGTCCCAATAACCCAAAGTATGTGTTTAGAGGAATCGCTGAAATCAACATCAATACTACCCGTATTATTACCAAGGATAATTATTCGCAAAATCAGGCTACCTCTCAATTATTCGGCAATCAGATTCAGATTAATATTTTTAATGTCCAGCAGTTCGCGCAAAAAGATATTGAAAAAGAAAAGGGCATTACCAAGTTTAGCGAGACGCTGGGAGAGACATACTTCGACTATTTATCTTCGCTTGATGATTTGGTTGTGCTTTTGGATGAATCCCACCATTATCATGCCGAAGCCGCGTTTGGCTCTTTGGACCGTATAGATCCTTTAATGGGCCTTGAATTTACCGCGACACCCTATAACACGGCCGCCGCGAAAAAAAAGAAAACAGAATTAACGTTGAAGCAAAATATTTTTTATACCTACAATCTCGGTGATGCCATTCGTGACGGGTATGTCAAAGACCCTTGGGTGGGGACGGAAGCGGATATTGATTTTAGCCGGTTTAATCAGGATTCCATTGATACGGATGCCAGAAAATTGCAGTTGGCGGCCTATTTCCATGAACGTGCCAAAGTAGCTTTGAAAGAATATGCCTTAGATAACAATAAGCCGGAGGTCAAGCCTGTAATGCTGGTGGTTGCCAAAGATACATCCCATGCCGGAGCGCTTCGCGCGCTGATTGACAGTGATGATTTTCGAGGCGGCGCTTACAAGGGTAAGGTTATCGAAGTACACACAAAAACAAAGGGCGAAGAAGCGGAGGAGACGATTGAAAAACTGCTTTCCCTTGAGCATCCGGATAATATCGTTGAAATTGTTATCCATGTCAATATGCTCAAAGAGGGATGGGATGTAAGCAATATTTACACTATTGCTCCGATTCGTTCTTCAGCTTCGGAAATTCTGACAGAGCAGACAATTGGCCGCGGGCTTCGTTTGCCCTACGGAGAACGGACAGGAAATAAAAATGTAGACCGGGTTATGATTGTCGCGCATGATAATTACGCGAAGGTTGTTGAAGGCGCGCGAAAATCCACGTTGATTCAACCCACTAATATTGAAAGTATTTCAGCCGCTGACGCAACAATCGTTAAAGAAGTTGTGGAGGTTCCCTCGGCGTTTGTCGCGGGTATTCAGGAGCAGATTAAAAACAATCCTGAGATTATGAAGGACATTGAATCACAAGCCGCAAAGAAAGTTGCCCCGTTAATAACCACGGATACTCCGGAAGATGTCAAAGTGGCAACGATTAAGGCTAAGACGGATGAATATGTCGAGATTTTTGCCAAACAGGAAGCGTCGCGAATGAGTTTCATAGATTATCATCATCATCGCAAAGAAGAGAAAAGAGAAATGAAACCTTTTCCTGAAGGGACTCTTTTTAGCACTATGAGTGAATCGGCTAAAAAAGGGCTTGAAGAAGTTCGGCGGGTTTCCGGACAAACGATGGAGCTTCGGAATATTCCTATTCCGCGATTGATGCTCACTCCTCATTACGGGGAGCTTATTATTGAAGATTTTAATCTGGACACTAAAAGGTTAAGCCGTTACGCGACTGAAGCTTCGATTCTTGAAGAACGGTTACAGGGAGGAGAAGAAAAGGATTTGTTCGGTAACATTCAGCAAGGAACGCGAAAAACAGAATTGACGCGGGTATCAAGTCTTGGGGAAGGCCGTAAGCAAAGTCCGGAAAATACCATTATTGCCGCGCTTACGGATTATCCGCTTGTTGATTACGAGAGTGAACAAAAAGACCTACTGCTTAAGCTTTCGGAGCAGGCAGTTGCTTATTATAAGTCATTTGTCAGTGATGAAAAAACCGTTAAAATGATGGTTGAAAATAATTTTCACCAGATAGCTAAAGAGATATACGATCAGATATTAGAACATAAGAGCTATGTATCTGAGGGTTACCTTGAATCAGGCATTCGTGAACCGAAACCTTATTTGGAGCAGTATAATATTTCGCTGAGTTTAAATGAAAAACCGGTTACTTTGGAATCGCAGATTGACCGCTTTCCAAGAGAAAAAGTATATACCGGATTTAAAAAGGCGTGTCATTCGATGTACCGGTTTGATTCTTCTGGAATATACAGATAAGGAGCTTATAAATTGGCTTCAAAATGATCAATTAAATAATGTTCCAATCGGAGAGCTGACTCGGCGTAACACTGATGCCATAAATAGATTTAATCGGCAAAGCGCTTTTCTTGCTTGGGCAATGATTGCTCTTGCGGTAATATCCATAGTCATTGCTATATTTTAAAAATGAGAAAATTAATAAGGAGAGTGGAAAATGGATAAATTAAACAACCCCGCGATAGTGGGCATTGTTCCAAGAAAAAATCTCTGGTCAATAATTCAAAATCAGAGATGGTATCATATCCCAGTTGACTCAGCTCCTCGTAATGTATTAGGTGTAGAGTATGTGGCTTTTTATTTTCCTGCTACTTTTGGAGAAAAGTTTAAATATCAGGTAATTTATTATGCCCCGGTTTTAAATATAGATACCGTTAAAAGAATTCAGCTTTTTCCTTATGAATCTAATCACCCCAGAAAAAATGAAAGCTATTATCAATTTCATTTAGGTGAAATTAAAAATTTACCTCAACCTATTCCCAGTAAGAGATGGAGAAGAATCGTTCATATTCCAACCAGTCTCCAAAAATTACTTAACGCTAAAGAGATAAATGATTTATATGATACCAGCCCTTTAGAAGAAAAGATGCATAACGCCCTAAAAAAAAGAAAAATTAATGCTGAAAGGCAGTGGTATGTTCGTTTGAATAACCAGACTTATTGTTTGGATTTCTGTATATTTTGTCAAAAGGCAAATATTGACTTGGAATGCGATGGGGAAAGATATCATGCTTTGCCGGGGGCATTTACCAAGGATCGTCTTCGCAATAATCAATTGGCCAGTTTTGGCTGGCATGTTTTGAGATTTGCCGGTACAGAAATCTACAAAAAATTAAATGATTGTCTAATCACAGTTGAGAGGACTATACATGCTTTGAATGGACTGAAGGAATAAAAAAGAAATAAATAGGGTTCATCTCAATAACAATTTGACAAAGCGTACGTAATGTGGTACGCTTTAATTGGAGGTAATTATTATGACTACTTTAACTGCAAGTCAGGCGAGAAGTATGTTGTATAAACTTTTGGATAAAGCCGCGATAACGCATGAGCCGATACAAATTACCGGAAAAAGACATAATGCCGTATTGATTTCGGAAGAGGATTGGAGATCTATTCAGGAAACATTGTATCTTCTCTCTATCCCGGGCATGCGGGAATCAATCCAAAAAGGATTTAAAACCCCTATTAAAAAATGTGATAAAGAGCTGACATGGTAGGGTGGAAGTTAGTTTATACAAAACAGGCTGTGAAGGACGCGAAGAAGCTTTCTGCCGGCGGGTTACGGTCAAAGGCGGAGAATATACTGGAAATACTAAAAAAAAATCCTTTTAAAACTCCGCCGCCTTTTGAAAAATTAACAGGTGATTTGGCAGGTGCTTATTCGAGAAGAATAAATATCCAACACAGGATTGTCTATCAGGTACTTAAAGAATTCAAAACGGTAAAAATTATCCGTATGTGGACTCACTATAAGTAAATAAAAAAGGTCGGAATGATTTTTTTGATATTCTTCCCTGAAAATATCTTATCTTAATATCCTCCGTGTCCTACAACCGCAATTCAATTGCTTTTTGGACTAATTTTTGGTATAAATAAGGTTGTTTAAAATTAAAAAATATTTCAGAGTTCTGAGACAAAAATAAATATCTTTTGTATTGTTTATAGTTTTCGAACCTCGAACGAAACTTGTCCCGCCTATGCGGGAAACTACGAACTATTTATAAATATTTTTCAATATGCTAAAAACAAAAAAGCTGTTTGTATGTATTTGTATCGGGACTATATTTTTTGTTTCAGGATGCGCTTCTAAGCAATCCGTGCGTTTGCCTGAAAGTTACAAGGAATTAAAATCTCAGAGTTTTTTAATAGACGGGCAAAGGTATGTTTCTTTAGATAATTTTTGTCAGGCTTATTCGTTTACCCGGCAATGGAACAGCATTTCCCGCCACGTTTTTCTTAATAATCCCCGTCTTTCGGTTGCTTTGCAAAGCGGTAGTTCTATAGCACTCGTTAATGGGTGTGTGGAGTATATGTCGATTCCGGTAATGATAAAAGGAAGTAATTTTGTTATCCCGCTGGAATTGGCAGGGAAGATAGACGGTATTTTCACAACCCCAGTTAAAGCGGGAAAGCTTAAATTAAAAACCGTTGTTATCGATCCCGGCCATGGCGGCCAAGACCCGGGGGCGATAGGCAGAAGCGGTCTTAGAGAAAAAGACGTAGTGCTTGATGTCGCGCTTAATTTAAAAAAAATGCTCGAGGCGGAGGGAATTAAAGTGATAATGACCCGGCAGGATGATATTTTTATTTCTCTCTGGAAAAGAGCGTACATAGCGAATAACAACCGCGCGGATTTTTTTATAAGTATTCACGCCAATGCTTCGACTTCGCGCCGGCCCAACGGTTTTGAGGTTTATTGTTTATCGAATACGGTTGATGACGATACTCGTTCCATTGAGGCTGTCGAAAATACGGCTTTGCAGTTTGAGGAATCAAGCATAGATAAACATAATACTAATCTTGACGCGATGTTGTGGGATTTATGTTTTGCTGAAAACCGAACGCAGTCCTTGCAGTTGGCCGGAATTTTATGTAGCCGCGCGGAAAAGGAGCTGGTAGTGAATAACCGCGGTGTTAAATTTGCCCGGTTTTATGTTTTGA
Organism: Candidatus Omnitrophota bacterium; assembly: GCA_043822625.1. Lineage (GTDB taxonomy): Bacteria > Omnitrophota > Gorgyraeia > DAOVKU01 > DAOVKU01 > JBDRBQ01. The sequence goes on from JBDRBQ010000038.1 coordinate 10,232, forward strand.
AAGGGGTGCGTATTCCTTCGATTTTGGTGGAAATCGGTTTTGTTTCCAACACCAATGAGGAAAAAAATTTAAAAAATCCCGCTTATCGCAAAGAAGTAGCAGGGGTATTGGCGGGAAGTATTCGGCAATATAGAAAAGAATTCGAAACTACTAACGGTTTTACTGATTAATGAATAACGACAAAGCTATAGGAATTTTTGATTCGGGACTGGGCGGTTTAACGGTAGTAAAGGAAGCAATGAAAGTGCTTCCTTATGAAGATATTATTTATTTTGGTGATACAGCCCGTGTTCCTTATGGAACGAAGTCTAAAAAGACCATAGAGAAATTCAGCCGTGAGAATGCCGCTTTCTTGAGTAAGTTCAAAGTTAAGCTGATTGTGGTAGCGTGTAATACTTCTTCGAGTCTGGCACTCGATTCTTTAAAGCGAAATTTTGAGGTACCGGTTGTGGGAGTTATTGAAGCCGGTGTAAGAGAGGCTTTTGCTAAGAGTTCTTCTGGCAGAATAGGTGTAATCGGCACGCGCGCTACCATTTCAAGCGGCGTTTATCAGAAGGCTTTAAACGGATGCGGAAAAGGAATAAAAGTTTTTTCGGCAAGCTGTCCTCTTTTTGTGCCGTTGGTGGAAGAGGGATGGCTAAATAAAGATGTAACAACTCTCATAGCCGCTCAATATCTTAAGCCGTTGATAAATAGCAAGGTAGATACTTTGATACTGGGATGTACTCATTATCCTTTGCTGAAAAATACCATTGGTAAAGTAATGGGAAAACGCGTGACATTGATTAATTCGGCAACGGCAGTGGCGGTGGAAGTTAAAAATATTTTAGAAGAGAAAGGCTTGAAACGTGTTAAGAGAGTTAAGCCTGAATATAAATTTTTTGTCAGCGATGAACCTAAACTTTTTTTAAAAGAAGGTTCGAAATTTTTAGGCAGAAAGATAACCAATATAAAGAGGGTGAACAATGTTTGAATTGATGGTAGGCGGCGGTTTTGCCGCGGCGCACAATTTAAGGGGATACAAAGGCAAATGTGAGGCTTTGCACGGGCATAATTATAAAGTATGGATTAAGGTGTGTATTAAGGAACTCGATAAAATGGGATTGGCCGTGGACTTTACTGATTTAAAGCGGATATTGAACGAAACGACGGCGGAATTGGACCACGCTTATTTAAACGACATAACTTTTTTTAAAGAATACAACCCCACCAGTGAATTGATAGCTAAATATATTTTTAATAAAATTGCTTTTTCCTTAAAAGAAAAATTCACCAACGCGGCTTTGAGCGAGGTTCAGATTTGGGAAACGGATAAAGCCTGCGCGACTTACAGAGAATAATGAAAAAAGCAATTATTCTTCTTTCCGGTGGTCTTGATTCGGCGACGACCCTTTTTTATGCCAAAAATAAAAAGTTCAGGTGTATTTGCCTTAATTTTTTCTACGGGCAAAAACATAAAAGAGAAATAGAAAGCGCTAAGAAAATTGCCGCGAAAGCAGGCTGTCCGTTGGTTACCATAAAAATAGACATTCCTAAAAAGGCGAGCGCGCTTACAAGTGCTGAAAAAAATATTAATGATACGTCGGTAAGCGGCATAGGTAAAAAGATTCCCGCGACTTACGTGCCTGCCAGAAATATAATTTTTCTTTCTTTCGCGTTGAGCTGGGCCGAGGCTGAAAAATGCGGGCATATTTTTATAGGAGCTAACGCTGTTGATTATTCGGGCTATCCTGACTGCCGTCCTGAATTTATAAAAGCGTTTCAGGAAGCGGCGCGTGCCGGTACGAAAAGCGGGGCGGAGGGCAGAATGATAAAAATCGAAGCGCCCCTTATTCTTAAAACAAAGGCTCAGATAATAAAGGCGGCGAAAAAACTCAATGTGCCTCTTGAATTGACATGGTCGTGTTACCGTGGGGGAAAGTTACCGTGCGGCAGGTGTGAGAGTTGTAGATTAAGAGCCAAGGGTTTTGAGGAAGCAGGGGTGGATGATCCTTTATCATTTAGCTCCAAGGTCAAAGAGCATAGCGCATAGTTAAAAATTCTATGCACTTTGCGTTTAGGGATATACTCTATTAAATAAAAGCGAGACAAACTATTATGACTGATAAAGCGCCGATTTCGGAGATTTTTTATTCGTTGCAGGGCGAAGGTATCTTTGTGGGAGTCCCGCAGGTATTCGTCCGCTTCTCAGGGTGCAATCTGGATAAATGTGTTTTTTGTGATGAAAAGGCGCTTCAAACATCGTTGATGACCGTAGATAAAATAATTTCCCGCGTGAAAAGATTAAGCTGGAAAAAAAGGATTCATTCTGTAAGCTTAACCGGAGGAGAGCCGCTTTTATACCCTCAATTTTTAAAGACTTTATGCGAAAAGTTAAAAAAAGAAGGCTTCTTTGTTTATCTTGAAACCAATGGTACTTTACCGCTGAATTTCAGAGAAATAAAAAAATACGTTGATTTTACCGCTATGGATATAAAATTGCCTTCCGCGACAGGGCTTAAAAATTATTTCACAGAACATGAGGAGTTTCTTAAAAGCACCGGCGCGAAAAGAATTTTCGTGAAAGTAGTGGTAACCGCGAAAACATCGTTAAACTGTTTTAAAAAAGCTGTGCGATTGGTTGAAAAAGTAAATAAAAACATTCCTTTTATTATTCAACCGGCCACAAAAACGAGGGGCGCGGGCGCTCCGCGAAAAGAAAAAAATTTACTTTTTTGCGATGTTGCTTTAAAATCGTTAAAGGATGCGAGAGTTATTCCGCAAATACATAAGATAATAGGAGTGAAGTAAATGCTGAAAAAATCTGTTTATGAAGGACTGCAGGAAAATGTCAGAAAGCTGAAACTTCCGGCTATAGATACGTGGGAGAATAAATATACGGACCGGAATTATGAAATATGTCTGGAAGTGCCGGAATTCACCTGTCTTTGTCCTAAAACGGGACTGCCGGATTTTGCCTGTATTTATGTTGACTATGTTCCGGATAAATTGTGTCTTGAATTGAAGTCGTTTAAAGAATATATATATATATATAGAGGGATAGGGATTTTTCATGAACATGTTGTAAATAGAATTTTAGACGATATTAAAAAGGCCGTTATGCCCAGAAGCATGAAAATAACCGGTGTTTTTAATGTTCGCGGCGGGATTAAAACGACTGTGACCGCGGAATACGCCAAAAAGTGAATAGTGAATGGTGAATAGTGAATAGTGAAAAACTAAGAATAATTGAAGCGAGAGAAATAGAACAGGCGATAACTGAATTGGCCGTAAAAGCCAATACCGTTTTAAGAGCGGATATATTGAAAAAACTTAAACAAGCCGCGGGTAAAGAGAAGGAACCTTTGGCTAAAATGGCTTTACAGCAGATAATAGAGAATGCCGCTATAGCGAAAAGTGAACATTTAGCCATTTGCCAGGATACAGGCTTGCCGGTTATATTTGTGGAATGGGGAGAGGGGATGCTGCTGAAAAACGGTTCGCTTGAAGTGGCGGTTAATAAAGGTATTGAAACGGCATATCGCAAGGCAAGTTTTAGAAGTTCTATTATACAGGACCCATTAAGACGAAAAAAAGATATTCGTTATACACCGGCGGTTATTTACGTGGATATGAAGCCTTCAGATAAAGTCAAACTTACCGTCGCGCCTAAAGGATTCGGCAGTGAAAATGTTTCACAAGTGAAAATGTTCAAACCCACCGCCGAGCCGGAAGAAATAGTTGATTTTGTGGTTAATGCCGCCGCCGAAGCAGGGCCGAACGCGTGTCCGCCTTTTATTATAGGTGTTGGCATAGGAGCGACGCTTGATAAGGCTGTTATTCTTTCCAAGAAGGCACTTTGCCGCGACATTACCAGAGTAAATCCGGATTCTTATTTAAGCGCGCTTGAAAAGAAAATGTCAGCAAAAATAAATAATCTTAAAATTGGCCCTATGGGTTTCGGCGGAAAATGCACTACTTTGGCAGTCAATATTTTAACCGCGCCTACTCACATTGCCGGTTTACCGGTCGCGGTCAGTATAGGGTGTCATGCTACCAGAAGCGCTACGGCAATTCTGTAGGGGCGTTCGTTAATAGGGCTATGTATCTATAAATTTAATTGAGGGTATATTAGTAAAGATGAAAAAACCGATTAATATAACTACACCTCTTACCGCGGAAGTTGTCGAAAAACTGAAAGCGTGGGACATAGTATATATAAGCGGCAGGATTTTTACTGCCAGAGATATGGCTCATAAATTATTGTATGATTATTTAAAAAAAGGCAAAACACTGCCTTTTGATTTAAAAGGACAATTAATTTATTATACAGGTCCGACTGCCGCGCCGAAGGGTAAGGTCATAGGTTCTTGTGGGCCTACGACTTCTTCCAGAATGGATAAATTTTCCCCCGCGTTGTTGAAGGCGGGATTGGCAGGTATGATAGGTAAGGGCAGAAGAGGAGAAGAAGTTATTGAAGCCATAAAAAAATTTAAAGCTGTTTATTTTGCCGCGCCTTCGGGATGCGGGGCGTATCTTTCTAAAAGAGTAAAAAAAGCGGAAGTTTTTAAATTTAAAGAGTTAGGGCCGGAGGCAATTTTTTCTTTAGAAGTCGAATGTTTTCCCTGTGTTGTGGCGGTAGACAGTAAGGGAGAGAATATTTATAAATAGTGTAGGGACAATTTGTCCGGATTAATTTGACACAAGAAAGGAAGTTTATTATGCGTAATAACGGTAGAAGATTAGAAAAGATGAGACCTGTGAAAATAATCAGGAATTACATTAGATATGCCGAAGGGTCGTGTCTTATCGAAATGGGAAATACCAAAGTTGTCTGTACTGCCACGATAGAAGAAAGTGTACCTCCTTTTTTAAGAGACAGTGGGAGAGGATGGGTAACAGCAGAGTACGGTATGCTTCCGCGTTCGACTCATACGCGTTCTTTAAGAGAAGGTCCTCGGGGGAAAATCAGCGGCAGAATTTTTGAAATTCAGCGCTTAATCGGCAGGAGTTTAAGAGCGGTGGTGGATTTGGATAAATTAGGGCATAGGACTATTAAGCTGGATGCGGACGTTATACAGGCTGACGGAGGCACGAGATGCGCTTCGATTACAGGCAGTTTTGTCGCGCTGGCGCTGGCTCTCGAAAGATTAAAAAAAGAGAAACTTATAGAACAAAATCCTATTAAAGGATATGTGGCGGCTATTTCGGTTGGTTTTGTAGATTCCCATTTAATGATTGATCTTGATTATGAAGAAGATAGTTTGGCCGAAGTAGATATGAATGTTGTAATGACGGATAAAGGAAAACTTGTAGAAGTGCAGGCGACGGCAGAGAAAAACGCTTTTAGTAAAACCCAATTAAATAATTTAGTTGATTTAGCTTCTAAAGGAATAGCGGAGTTAATTGTTATGCAGAAGAAAGAAGTAAGAATATGGTGAAACTTGTCATTGCTACCCGGAATCATAATAAAAAAAGTGAATTAGTGAAACTACTTAAAGGATTAAAAGTAAAAATCTTAACTCTTGAAGATTTTAAAGAGGCGCCTTGCGTCGAAGAAGATGGTGATACTTTTAAGGCTAACGCGGTTAAAAAGGCAAAAGAGATTGCCGATTATACGGGGTTTTTGACTTTAGCGGATGATTCGGGTCTTGAAGTGGATGCTATAGGAGGCGCGCCCGGAGTATATTCGGCAAGATTTTCCGGCAAAGGTGCCAACGATGCTAAAAATAACAGAAAATTACTTAAACTTATTAAAGGTATCCCTGAAGAAAAAAGAAAGGCGCGTTTTGTATGTACTATTGCTGTCGCGAAAAAAAATAAACTTTTAAAGGTAGTTACCGCGACAGTTTTTGGCAGGATAGCGGAAAAAACATCAGGGGTTCATGGTTTTGGTTACGATCCTGTTTTTATTCCACGTAGTTTTAACAAAACTTTTGCCGAACTTGGTCCTGAAATAAAAGATAAAATCAGCCACAGAGCAAAAGCACTTGAAAAAGCAAAAAAGTTTTTAACTGAAATGTCGCGTTAGAAATTCTTGAATATATCTTTGATGTTTTTAAAAGCATCGCTATCTTCAAGTTCTTTGAGGATATTTTTTAAATCCACTTTGAATTCCGGTTTCGGTTCGGGATGAGAAGTGGTGCCTCCCAGCCGAATACCGATAGCGTATTTTAAAATCCCGTCTATTAACAAGGAAGGAATATCTGTTTTTTTATTGGCATTTAAAGTGTCATAATATTCCTGTGAAAATTGTGTTTCGATAAGAAAATCAAGCGACTTATCAAATCCCAATTTACCGTTAGCGGATAATGTAACGTCTTTACTTTTGAGATTTAAATCCTGCGTAGACATGTAACTGTCTTTTATCTGATAAGTCGCCGAACCCTGTTCGAACACCAGATTTTTTAAATCAGGTAATTTTAAAAAATCTATCAATAAGGCGAATATGCTGTTAAACGCGGGAGCGTCGAAGAAGTAAGCGTTGGTTACGTTGATTTTTCCGCTTCCGCTGAAAGTTTTAACATCGCTTGATATCCCCATCAAAGAAGCTTGCGAGGAAACAATGCCTCTGATTTTTTTGTCTTTAGAATTGGTGTCTTTGATGAATTTACTTAAATCTATATCTTGAATATTAACGTCGGTTTGGAATTTAGGTTGTTTGGTGTCTTTTATATCAATGCTTCCGTTAGATAAAATATATCCGTTGTAAGCATCCGCGCTTAATTCGTTTACGGATAAAATTTTTTGCTGTAATTGGCAGGTGAGCTTCAGATTATTTAATTGAAACCCCGCTATGTTGAAATTAGGGGAGGAAGCGGTTATTTTTGTCAAACCTTTCTCAACGTCCGCGGCTTTCCCGTCAAAATAAACCGAAGAATCTATAGAGCCGTCTAATTTTAATTTATCGGCAAGTTTTTTAAATTCGGGAAAATTATTTTTCAAATTATACACGCTGGAAGTTAGTTTTGTGTCTATTTTTAATTCGGGATCTTTGAAGTTTTGTATTTGTCCGGTGGATTCGAAACCTATGCCTTTATAAGCGCCGCTGATTTTTTCGAATTGAGCCAACTGAGGCGAAATTTTTATTTTGCCTTTAGTGAATAAATTGTCCGAATTCAGCTTAAAGTCCAGAACGGGTTCTTGAAAGCCGGTTAAACTCGCGGTTAAAGAATACAGAACACCTTTAAGTTCTACATTGAGATTATCCACAGTAAGCTGTTCTCTTGTGAAACTTATTTTAGAATCTATGTTTTTTAATTCAATCCGGGGAGAAGCGCTTTTAATTATTACGTCGGTTAATTTGGCATGTCCTGAAAAATCGGTTGACCAGAATTTCTTAAGAGGGCCTTCCCAGACGAATTCAAGAAGGGTTTCTCCCTGTATTTCGACGTTTTTGAGTTTTTCTTTGAACTGAGGCGGCAGCTGCTTTAGGGTCTGGTCTAATTTTAGATTAGAAGTAATACCTATTTTAATTTCCGGATAATGAAAATTTTTCAGATAACCGGTGATGTTCAGAGGGATGGTTTTTGTTTTCGCGGTCAAATCCTGAATAAATAAGCCGTCCTTTTTGAAATCAACCACACCTTCAATTTCTTCTAAAGCATCCACATACAAAAGCCCTTTCAGGTTATTTTTTCTTAGAACGATGTTTCCATTGGCTTCGCTTAAGGTCTTGTTTATAAAATCGTAAATTAGTTTGCCCCTGATAACAAAGTCCCCGTCCAGGGCCAAGGAAATAAAATTTGTCTGGCTGTCGTTGAAATATATCGTGCCGTCTACGAGCAGTGTTTTGCCGATATCAAAGAAAATGTCGGCCGCGATGTCGGTCGTGTCTTTGGCGATGGAAATCGGAAATTTGTCTTTAAAGTAGTCATTGAATTGGTGAAGGTTTAAATCTATGCAATTTAAAGTCAAAGCAAGATGTTTGTCCTGAAGATAATAATTGCCCTTTAAAGAAATTTCGTCGGCGCGGTCTTTCACTGATGTTTTAAAATTGAATTTTACTTTGGCCGGCAGAGAAAAATAAGCGTTTGCCGAAATATTTTCTAAATAAATTACTTGCGGTGCGCTTAGGAAATTATCGGTAAAAGTAATATTCGAATTTTTTAATGTTATGTCGGTAATTATAACAGGGAAAGATTCTTCTTTGTTTTCTTTGTCGGGAGACGGGGGCATATCCAAAATATCTAATTTCCCGTCGGACATTCTTTCTAAATTAAGAGCCAGCTCGTTTATGAGCAACCTGCTTATTATGAATTTTTTCTTTATGACCGGGAGCAGGAGGGGAGAAAAACTGATGCTTTTAGCTTTAAGAAAAGTATCTTTTTGCTCACTCGTTTTGAAAATGGTTATGTTGTTTATAGTTACGCCTTTGATAAGACTGAAAGAAATGTTTTCGAAAAATACCGGTTTATTTAATGCGGTGGTAAGAAAATTTCGCGTAAAGTTTTTTAGTTTCGCTGGTACAAGATAATTATTAATAAAAATAGCCGCACAACTTAAGAGTAAAATTATCAAAATAACCAGCTCTATTTCTTTTCGTGTCTTTTTTCTTTTCATGTTGACCCCTATGAATTTAAGCTGTATTTATTGTATTTTAAACCCGCCATTTATAAAAAGGTAAGAAAAGAGGATAAAAGATGTTTGGCGGTTACCGCTTTGAATCCCTTTTGATTTTATAAACTTTTGTGTTGTCGAAATCTTTAACTAATATCAGACCGTATTTTTTTTCGAAGTTGTTCATCTCTTCTAATATTTGATCATGACGACTTCTTTCCTTATATTTATCTATATGTAATATTACAAAATCCACGCCGAAGTCTTTTAGGATTTTTACGGTGCCGGGTTTTAGGAGGTCTTCAATTTTTTCTTTCGCCGAATAAGCCTCTGTGTTCGGTATGGCCCCGTTGACTAATTTTTTTTGGTGGATGCGCTGGTTGAAAAAATATTCGACGTCGTTGTCGAGAGGATATTCAGCGACAAGAAGTACTTCTTGTTGGGATTTAAGCCATTGAGAAAAGTCTTCCGATTTGGAAATAACGCTGGTTCTGAAGGGGGGGATGTTCGCGAATTCAAATAAAAGAAGTCCTATCAGCAAGGTCCCAACAGCTATTTTTCTTCCCTTACCCGATATTCTTTCGGTTATGAATTTGAATCCGAATCCCGCCAGAACGCACAAGCTTAATAATACCACAATACCGAAACGCGCGATGGATCGGAAAAATGGCAGGATTTGAAAAAAGTAATAAGAAGGCATTTTTATTTCTTTCCCAAAAAGCATAAATTCGGGAGAGAGCGAAAAAGAGAACGCCGCTATGGCCAAAAACGCGAAGAAATTCAGATAGAAGTTGTATTTTTCTTTTTCTTTTAAATCCGTAATTTGATGTCGTTTGTTGTTTTTCCAGAAGCGAAAACCGAAAATAGAGAGAAATATAGTTGTCAGTCCCAGATAGAGCGTGCCTTCCTGTAAATCTCCGTAAAATATAGAGTCTCTTAAATTGTATGTAAAAGAACCGAAAAGCGGATGATTTGACGCGGGTATAATGTAGCTAAATAATTTAGCCGAGTAATCGTAAAGAATTCTGATGTTGCGTACGTAATTGTGCAGGGTAAGTCCGCCGTCGCTTTTTACGAGATAGGCTTTTAAAAGGGGGAAAACGTAAAGAAAACATACTACCGCTCCGATAAATCCGGCTGTGGCTATAAGGGAAATGTTTTTTATGAATCCTGTTTTGGGCGCGAAAGAAACTCTTTTTCTGAAGAATAATTTTCTAAATGTTTTATATCCGATAAAAGCAATGGCAAGAATCAGCATGAAATAGCCGTAATAAGTGTCCGAAAGGAGGGTGAGGGCGAAAAAAAGTCCACATAGTGCCGCGTTCGCGAAGGTTCGTTTATCATGGGTTTTAAATAAAAAAAGCACGAACAGCGGCATCCATTGTATATTTGCCAGAGTTATATGGCTGGCGTGAGCGAAATGATAGGGGCAAAAAGCGAAAGCCAGACCGGCAAAAAAAGACGCCCATTTATGTCTGGTGAAATAATAAGTCAGAAAATACATCGCCATTCCCGCCATGGGAAAAGTAAAGAGCATGAGAAAATTGTACGCGAATATTTCATCAACCGCGAAAGTCAGTACGAGTAAAGGATAATTCGCGAAAGAAAGACTGATATTTCTGGTTATGTCTTTAGAAAGGTCGATTCCGAAAGGAGCCGCTATAATAGGTACGAATTGAGGGGATAAATCGTGCTGCCACGCGTATTTTACCCACCACGCGTACCACGTTGTCGCAAGCATATCTCCTTCGTAATATTTGTATATCTGGGTGCGCAGGTTTAATACGAGAGGGAAAGTAGCTATAAGGGCAAGTAAAATAAACACCAAACAAACTATTATTTCAAATTTGAACTTTCTGAAAAATTTCATGTTGTTTTTTCTAAAATCCTCAATAAATAATAAGTAAAAGATTCGCGAGGATATTTTTTGGATATTTTAATTAAGTGTAACAGTAAAAATATCAATAGTCAAGAAAATTGGATAAAAATTGGATAAAAAATTTGATAAAATTGGATAAATTGGATAAATATTGACAATTGCAAAAAAAATGGGTATAGTAATACTAATGTCTGTACAGTAGGCAGGCAAAATTTGGGTTTATCCGTGGGAACCCATGGTTAATGCGCTCTTGCCGAAATGGATTTTAATAATAGAGCAGGCGATGCCGGTAGAGCCGATTCAAAAAAGGAGGTAGACGATTAGAGAATAAGGGAATAGAAAATTGTTTTTAAAGGGTAAGGTGTATAAGTATAGTTATTAAACCGGATTTAGCATTGAGCTAGTTCATGGTTAAAATTAGAGGAGAAAAATAGTAATGGAAGAGACGAAAAAGATTTATATTGGGAATTTAGATTACGGGGTAAAAGACAGTGATTTGACGAGTTTTATCGAAAGCAAAGGGGTTAAACCCACAAGCGTAGCGGTTATAATGGATAAATACAGCGGCAGATCAAAAGGATTTGGATTCGCGGAATTTGAAACTGAAGAAGACGCGCAGAAGGCGATAGACGCTTTAAATGATCAGGATATGCAGGGAAGAAGCTTAAAGGTTAATAGGGCCCAGAAAATGACTCCCCGTAAAGATTTCGGCGGCGGCAGCGGTGGCAGAAGCGGCGGTGGATTTGGTGGTGGAGACAGGGGTAGAGACAGAGATAGAGGAAATAGGGGTAGAAGTTATTAAACCTGTCAAAGAATAAAAACAGAAGATAGAAATTGGATGCTGGAAGCTGGAATAGAAAGTACTGGTTTTTGATTTTCAGCTTCCAGTTTCTATTTATTAGCTTTTTTTAGTATTGATTCTTAAAATGAGGTATATGAAAATTGGATAAATTTAGGGCATTGGGATTATCGGAAAAAACAATAAAAGTTCTGCAAAAGAAGGGTTTTGAAGAGCCAACCAAGATACAGGAGCAGGTGATACCTCTTTTGTTACAGCAGAATATGGATGTCGTGGGGCAGGCTCAGACTGGGACGGGCAAGACGGCGGCTTTTGGTTTGCCGCTTATCGAAAAAATCGACGCGGGGAAAAAAGGGGTAAAAGCGTTGATTCTTGTGCCTACTCGTGAACTTGCTTTGCAGGTTTCCGAAGAAATTAATTCCCTAAAAGGAAGTTCTCCTTTGAAAATTTCCGCGGTTTACGGCGGACAGTCCATGGAACAGCAATTGCGGCAGTTTCGCAAAGGAGTTGATATTATAGTAGCTACTCCCGGCCGGATAAAAGATCATCTTAATCGTGGAAATGTAAATTTAAAAACTATATCTTACGCGATACTCGACGAAGCTGATGAGATGCTGAATATGGGATTTATCGAAGACGTTGAAGATATTCTTAAATATACGCCTTCGGAAAAGAGAGTGCTTCTTTTTTCAGCAACTATGCCCCAGAGAATTTTGCAGTTGGCAAAAAAGTATATGAGAGATTTTGAAGTAGTGCGGGCAGGAAAAGGGCAAATGACTGTAAGTTTGACTGACCAGATTTATTTTGAAGTCGCGTCTTCCGATCGTCTGGAGGTCTTATGCCGTATAATAGATACAGAACCGGTATTTTACGGATTGGTATTCTGCCGTACAAAAATAGACACCGATACTATTGCGAAAAAACTCGGTGAGCGTGGTTACGATGCCGATGGATTACACGGCGATTTGTCTCAATATCAGCGGGAGAGAATCCTGGAAAAATTCAGGCAAAAACGCATAAATGTTTTGTTGGCTACCGACGTTGCTGCCCGCGGTATTGATATCACCGGTTTGACCCATGTGATAAATTACTCTCTTCCTCAGGACCCTGAATCGTATGTTCATCGTATCGGCAGAACAGGACGCGCTGGTAAAGAAGGCACCGCGATTACCTTTGTTACCGCGGATGAATACCGCAAACTCATCGCCATTAAACGAATAACCAAAAGCGATATACGCAAAGAAAAAATACCCGCGATAGAGCATGTAATTCAGTCAAAAAAAACACGCATCAAAAACGACATTGTGAATATTATGCGTTCACCCTTAGGTGATGAGTATATTAATTTAGCTAATGAAATGATAACTGGAAATGAGCCGGAAAAATTATTGGCCGCGTTTATTAAATACGCGATAGGAGATGAATTAAGCGCGCGTAATTATGGTGAAATTCGCAATGTTTCCATTGATACTAAAGGAACTACCCGTTTATTTGTGGCAAAAGGCAGAGAGGACGGCATGAATCCCAAAAAACTGGTAGAAATGATAAAACAAACCGCGCGGGTAGAATACCATAAGATACAGGATGTGCGCATTTTTGATAAATTTTCTTTTATTACCGTACCTTTTGAAGAAGCCGAAATAATATTACATGCTTTTAAACAACAAAACGCGGGCAGAAAGCCTCTTGTAGAACGCGCTAAAGAAAAAAGAAAATTCTAAGAACAATCACTTAAACAGGCGTAATAAATTACGCCCCTCTTTTTTTTCTTATCTATTTACCCCGTTAAAGACCTGCCGGCAGGCAGGAAACCACCGTCAGCGCAAACCGTTAGAGAATGAAGCTCTCTAACGGGGTTTACATATCTCAAAAAAATAATGCACTGCTTGAATTGTTGTCTAATAGCTGATAAACTTTATGCAAAATCATTGCCGTTGCTTTTATGTTTCATTAATGGCGAAAGGAAAGAGTCAAGGATATGGCTGTAACACAGAACACTCTTTTTAGCGAGCAGGATATTTATTTATTCAAAGAAGGAAATCATTTTAGACTATACGAAAAATTAGGCGCGCATCTGCTGACATTAGAAGGAGTAGAGGGTGTTTATTTTGCCGTCTGGCTTCCGAACGCCGAATACGTTTCAGTCGTAGGAGAATTTAATAACTGGGATAAGGGCGCTCATCCGTTAAACCCGCGTCAGGACACATCCGGTATATGGGAAGGATTTATAGCGGGCGTTGAAAAAGGCGCGCTTTACAAATATCATGTATCTTCCAAATATGACGGCTATAAAGCCGACAAATCCGATCCGTACGCCTTTTATTGGGAAATTCCTCCAAATACTTCTTCTCGTGTCTGGGAACTGGGATATCAATGGAATGATGAAAGCTGGATGAAAAAACGCAAAAAGCTCAACAGTCTGAACGTTCCGGTTTCGATATACGAAGTGCATTTAGGTTCATGGCGCAGGGTAGCCGAAGAAAACAATCGTTTTCTTACTTACCGCGAACTCGCGGATGATTTAGTTAAATATGTTAAAGAAATGGGTTTTACGCATGTTGAGTTTTTGCCGGTGCTTGAACATCCTTTTTACGGCTCGTGGGGATACCAGTGCGTGGGCTATTTTGCCCCCACCTCGCGCTATGGCACACCGCAGGATTTTATGTATCTCGTGGACTGCCTTCATCAAAATAACATCGGAGTAATTCTGGATTGGGTGCCTTCGCATTTTCCTTCCGACATTCACGGTTTGGTTTACAGCGACGGAACTCATCTTTATGAACATGCCGACCGCCGCAAAGGATTCCATCCCGAATGGAAAAGTTATATTTTTAATTACGGCCGCAGTGAGGTGCAGGCTTTTTTGATAAGCAGTGCTTTTTTTTGGCTGGACAAATATCATATTGACAGTTTGCGGGTGGATGGTGTCGCATCTATGCTGTATCTTGATTACGCGCGCGGGGAAGGAGAATGGATACCGAATAAGTACGGCGGCCGCGAAAATTTAGAGGCAATTTCATTTTTAAAACGATTGAATGAAGCAGTGTATGGCGCGTTTCCCAGCACACAGACAATCGCTGAGGAATCAACGGCGTGGCCTTCAGTTTCTCGTCCTGTTCATACCGGAGGGCTTGGTTTTGGATTCAAATGGAACATGGGTTGGATGCACGATACACTGGAATATATGTCTAAAGAATCTATTCACCGCAAATATCATCACAATCGATTGACTTTTAGTTTACTTTACGCCTTTCATGAAAATTTTATACTTTCGCTTTCACACGACGAAGTGGTGTACGGCAAAGGCTCACTTTTAGGAAAAATGCCCGGCGATGACTGGCAGAAGTTCGCGAATTTGCGGCTTCTTTTCGGTTATATGTTCGCGCACCCCGGCAAAAAACTGTTTTTTATGGGCGGTGAATTTGGCCAGAGTAGTGAATGGTATCATGAGCGCAGTCTTGATTGGTATCTTCTTCAATATGCTTCCCATAAACAGTTACAATGCTGGGTGAAAGAATTGAATCGTTTTTATAAAAAAGAACCGGCTTTATTTGAGCTTGATTTTGATAAGGCAGGTTTTGAATGGATTGATTGTAATGATTGGGAAGAAAGTGTTATTGCTTTCACAAGGAAGGGAAAATCTGCCAAAAATTTAATACTCGTGGTCTGTAATTTTACGCCGGTTCCCCGGCATAATTATCGTGCAGGCGTTCCTGAAGATGGATTTTGGGAAGAGGTGTTGAACAGCGACGACATCGCTTATGGCGGCAGCGGCGTGAATAACGGCGGGGGGATAGAGGCTGAGCAAGTTCCCTGTCATGGCAGAAAATATTCCCTTAATCTTTTATTGCCGCCCCTTGCTATCGTGATCTTTAAGAAAAAGTTTGTAAAAAAAAATACTTCCTAACACATGGAAATTAAAATAAAAAATTTACTTCAGCATCATACAAGTAAAAAGCTTTCGGCGGGTAAGAATTTTCCGCTGGGAGCGTCTGTTTCGGAAGAAGGCGTTAATTTTGCCGTTTTTTCTAAACACGCCGCTAAAGTATATCTTCTTTTATTTGATGAACCGCAAAACCCCCCAACCGACATTATCAAAATAGAAAATAAAACCAAAAATGTTTGGCATGTTTTCGTGCATGGTTTACAAAAAGGACAGCTTTATGGTTATAAAGCCGATGGTGAATACAATCCTGAGGAATGTCTGAATTTCAATCCTTATAAATTAATCATAGACCCTTACGCGAAAGCGCTCAGCGGTAAATGTAAAAATGAAGATAATCTTCTTTTTTCCTACGATGTAAACGCAGCGGTCGACGGCAAAGATTTTATAATGGACAAGCGCGATAACGTATCCATCGTGCCTAAATCAATCGTGATTGACGATGCTTTCGACTGGGAAGGTATATCTTCTCCCAGTATACCTATGAATAAACTTATTATTTATGAAACACATTTAAAAGGTTTTACCGCGCACAAATCTTCGGGGGTGAAACACCCGGGGACATATTTTGGTTTTATCGAAAAAATCCCGTATCTCAAAAAGCTCGGCATAAACGCGGTGGAATTTATGCCGGTGCATGAATTTTATGTCCGTGACGAGCTTGTAAAAAAAGGTCTAACTGATTATTGGGGATATAATTCCATATCTTTTTTCGCGCCTGAATCTTCATATTCCAGCTGTCGGCATTTAGGTTGTCAGGTTAGGGAATTTAAAACGCTTGTCAAAGAATTGCACAAGGCAGGCATAGAGGTTATTCTAGATGTGGTATATAATCATACCGGAGAAGGAAATCAATATGGTCCGTCGTTATCTTTTAAGGCAATAGATAATACCAGTTATTATCTGATAGAAGAAACGCGGAATAAAGATGGCAAAATGGCCTGTAGCTATAAAGACGATACTGGCTGCGGTAATACCGTGAAGGCCGAAAATCCTGTTGTGATGCGGCTTATTCTGGATTCCTTGCGCTATTGGGTTGAGGCTTTTCATATAGACGGGTTTCGCTTTGATTTAGCGTCAACGCTTGCGCGGGTTAAGGACAAGTTTAGTACAGACGCTCTTTTTTTTAGTGCTGTCTCAAAATGCCCTGTCTTGAGCAAAATAAAAATTATTGCCGAGCCGTGGGATTATAGAAGTTATAATGTGGGAAATTTTCCGCCGGGATGGTCGGAGTGGAACGATAAATTCAGAGACACGGTAAGAAAATTTATCAGAGGTGATGAAGGACAAATCCCCGATTTGGCATGGCGCCTGACGGGTTCGGCGGATTTGTATCAGGACGACGGCCGCAAACCATATAACAGTGTAAATTTTATAACCTGCCATGACGGTTTTCCCCTTGCTGATTTATTTTCTTATAATAACAAACACAATCAGGATAATCGCGAAGATAATAAAGACGGCTTAAATGAAAATTATTCATGGAATTGCGGAGTAGAAGGAGAAACCAATGACGCGGCGGTTTCGCGATTGAGAAAAAAAATGATTAAAAACGCCTTTTGCTGCCTTTTATTTTCTTTAGGGACGCCGATGTTGCTTTCCGGTGATGAAATTACGCGTACGCAAAGAGGGAACAACAACGCCTATTGTCAGGATAGCGAAATAAGCTGGTTTAACTGGGATATGGTTAAGAAGAATGCCGATATTTTCGAGTTTTGCAAAAAGGCGATTGCGTTCAGGAAAAAATATCCGGTACTGCACGGGAGAAAATTTTTTACCGGAAAAGATATAGACGGCAATAAATTGCCGGATATCGCGTGGTTTGATAAAAATCTTAAAACCCCGGACTGGAATAATCCTAAATTAAAAACGCTTTGTTTTTTATTCGACGGGCACGATACTCCGTCTATAAACAATGATTATCTGCTTTTTTTTATGCTTAACGCCGGTGATGGAGGCAGTGTGATTTCTCTGCCTGAATATAAAGACATAAAGTGGCGCAGGATTGTCAATACCGCGCTTAAAGGGGGGTATGATTTTTGCCGTTCCCCGCAAGGCAGAAAATTAAAAAATCAGAAAAGTTATTATTGTTCCGGTAGGAGCGTGGTTGTTTTGCTGGGGAAATAATATTGCAATACCGTATCATTGCAAAAAGATTATATGAGATATATAATAATGAAGAAATTGAAAAATAATCGCTATTGACAAAAAGCGGGCC
>JBDRBQ010000039.1:0-3050 GCA_043822625.1 Candidatus Omnitrophota bacterium
ACGGAATATACACTCCCGCTTCTACGGCGGGGTCTGCGCGCAGGTTTTTAAATTTTACAAACGCTTCCGCGTCTGATTTTTTTAAAAATTTGCGGCTAAAAGTAACGTTTATCCCCAAAGGTTTCCTTTCCCGGCTGACTAGATTAAAAGTAATCTTATTTTTAGAAGTCAGGTTTATATCCGCGCCGAATTCCAAAGAGCGGACATTACTCTTGCCATAATCCATTTCAAAAGATAAACCTAAAGTTTTGCTGAATTTCCATTCTCCAAAAAGAGTAACAAGCTTCGCGCGGGAAACCCGTCCCTCTTTCACGCCTAAACCCAAACGATATTTTATGGCGCCTTTTTGGGGATAAAGATTAGGCGTCTGAACCGCTGCCCGAAAGTCAAAACGCGATTTAGAACCTGTGGAAAATTTATAGGTTAAAGTATTCTTCTGGCTGATTTCCCAAAAACCGGAAAAAGTTAAAAGATGGCTATCTTTAATTTTGGTTTTAAGGCGGGTTTTCTCGTAACTATAAATTATCTGCTGGTTTTTATTTATTCTCCAGCCAGCACCCAATTTTAAAGTATCCGGCCCGGTTTTTTTATCAACCAGAAAAATAATTTCATTTTGTTCACCGCACGACCAGGAACCAGAAAGTTCTAAAATCTGAAATTCTTTATTCCCGGTTTTATCCTGAGCGCGCAGTTCAAACGCGAACACGTCCCGGCCAGTGGAAAAAATCTCGCCTTTTAAAACAATTTTTTCTCCTGAAGTTTCTACTTTACCGCGGGAAAGGCATAATTCCAAATCATAATTATCGTTTAACTTCCAATTCCCTTCAAATTTTATTTCTTTCGGCAAGTTATATTTTAGACGCCAGGCCTGCGGCTCGTTTAGCCAGTAAGATAAACTGTTATCTTTATTAATTTTAAAACTTCCGTCGGGTACAATCTGTTCCTGGCCGCGGGTAATCAGCAAACGGTTGGAATTATCAGTGGAGAAATTGTCTTTAGCCATGATTTATAAAATTATTATTTATTGTAGAGACGCACTGCTCTATAATTCCCTGTAAAGGCAGGCCCCTGTGCTTGGCCTAATCTACGTGCCTGCTATTTTCCGGGCGGCCACAGGGGGCCGCCCCTACATTAAAATTGCCACATTTCCCGTAGAGACGCACTGCTGTGCGTCTCTACGGGAGAATAATAATTATTTCTTTGCTAAATCCCGCTTAAACCAGGCGATGGTCCGGGTCAACCCTTCCTCAAATCCTACTTTAGGCTCCCATTTCAGAAACTTCTTTGCCCGGGACAAATCCGGCCTTCTGCGCTTGGGGTCATCCGGAGAAAGAGGCATATGGACAATTTTAGAATTTGTGCCGGTCAAAGCGATAACTTTTTTCGCCAAAGCCATAACCGTGAATTCATAAGTAGTTCCTAAATTCAAAGGGCCGGTAAAATCAACTTTCATAAAAGCGCGAATTCCCCTGATCAAATCATCCACATAACAAAAAGAACGGGTATAAGCCCCCTTCCCGTATACGGTCAAAGCCTGGCCGGTCAAAGCCTGATGGATAAAGTTGGAGATTACCCGGCCGTCATCAAAACGCATTCTCGGCCCATATGTATTAAATATCCGCACTACCCTGATATCCAATCCATGCTGGCGCCAATACGCAAACGCCATCGCCTCAGCCGCGCGCTTGGACTCGTCGTAACAACTGCGTTCCCCTATAGGATTAACATTACCCCAATAGGTTTCAGGCTGGGGAGAAACCAGCGGGTCGCCGTAAACTTCAGAGGTGGAAGCTAAAAAGAATTTAGCTTTTTTCTCCTTAGCGATGCCTAAACAATTGTGAGTGCCTAAAGTCCCAACCTTAACCGTCTTAATCGGGTGTTTAAGATAATCTTTGGGGGATGCGGGGGAAGCGAAATGCATTACCCAATCAATTTTTCCGTCTAAATATAAAGGCTTGGTAATGTCATGTTTGATAAAAGCAAATTTTTTATCTTTAAGCAGTTCCTGAATATTTTTTTGGGAGCTGGTAATAAAATTATCAACACAGATAACCCGGTGGCCGTCTTTAAGAAAACTGCGGCACAAATGAGACCCTAAAAATCCCGCTCCGCCTGTTATGAGTATATTCATATCAAAACCTCGTCTCTAACAACGGCCTACGCATTTATAAACGAATCCGGCTTCTTTCATTTTCGCGGGGTCAAAAAGGTTACGGCCGTCAACAATTATTGGCTGGCGCATCAATTTTTTGAGCTTCTGCAAATCCATCTTTTGAAATTCCTGCCATTCCACCATAATTAGCAGGCAATCGCTGTTTTTAGCGGCATCATAAACATCCTTCGAAAAACTTATTCCTTTTAATTCTTTTTTAGCCTTTTCCATTGCCTGCGGGTCATAAGCCTTAATCTTAGCCCCTTTAGCTAAAAGCATCTCTATCACATCAATAGCAATGGAATTACGGATATCGTCGGTCTCCGCTTTAAAACTTAAACCCAGGACACCGATTGTTTTATCTTTAATAATCCACAGCGCGTCCTCAATTTTCTTAATCATTAATTTTTTCTGATTAAAATTAACTTTACGGGCCGCCTTAAGCATCTCGAAATCATACCCTTTTTTCTCCGCCAGATGGATAAACGCGTCTAAATCCTTGGGAAAACAATTTCCCCCAAACCCCGCTCCGGCATTCAGAAACTGCCTGCCAATACGTTTGTCATACCCCATTCCCTCGGCAACTTTTTCCACATCGGCATTGACCCGCTCGCAAATATCCGCTACGGCGTTAATATAAGAAATCTTAATGGAAAGGAATGAATTGCAGGCATGTTTAATAATTTCCGCGGTGGTAATATTAGTCACCAGTATCGGCGCTTTAAGCGGCGCGTAAAGCTTGCGCAGTAATGCTTCCGCGCGCCGGGATTCCACCCCAATCACTACCCGGTCAGGATGCAAAGTATCGCTGACCGCGTGGCCCTCGCGCAAGAATTCCGGATTGGAAGCCACATCAAACTCAACTTCCGGGCTTTTAAGCATTTCCACGGCTTTTTTA